>JBBQGZ010000012.1:0-36440 GCA_038323535.1 Caulobacterales bacterium | reverse complement strand
ACGCCAACGCGGGGGAGGTGGCGCGGTGCCCGTTTGCGCCGTGACGGAGGGGGCGCGGCGCGGCGCGAAGCCTCCGCCGCTCACACATTGAAGCGAAAGTCCATGACGTCGCCGTCGCGCACGACGTAGTCCTTGCCTTCGGAGCGCATCCTCCCCGCGTCCCAGGCGCCGGCTTCGCCGCCCAGGGCCACAAAGTCCGCGAAGGCGATGGTCTCGGCGCGGATGAAGCCCCTTTCGAAGTCGGTGTGGATCACCCCGGCGGCCTGGGGAGCGGTGGCGCCGACGGGAATCGTCCAGGCGCGGGCCTCCTTGGGCCCGGCGGTGAAATAGGTCTGCAGGCCGAGCAGGGCGTAGGCCTCGCGGATCAGGCGCTCCAGGCCCGGTTCGGCCAGATCCAGGGTCTCGAGGAATTCACGCCGTTCGGCGGGGGCGAGCACGGCGATCTCCGCCTCGATCTTGGCCGAGATGACCACCGCCTTGGCGCCGTCGCGGGCGGCGCGCCCGGCGACCAGGGCCGACAGGGCGTCGCCGCCCGCCGCGGAGTCCTCGTCCACGTTGCAGACATAGAGCGCGGGCTTGGCGGTGAGCAGCTGGAGCATCCGCCAGGCCTTCTCGTCATCGTCGTCCACCTTGGCCGCCCGAGCCGGGCGCCCGGCGTTCAGTTCGCCAAGAGCGCTCCTCGCCAGGCGCAGCGCCGCGGCGGCCTCCTTGTCGGCGCCCTTGGCCCGCTTCTCGAGCGCGGGCAGGCGCTTTTCCAGGCTTTCCAGGTCCGCCAGCATCAGTTCGGTGTCGATGATGTCGAGGTCTGACAGGGGATCGACGCGGCCTTCGACATGGGTCACCTCGCCGTCCTCGAAGCACCGGGCCACCAGGGCGACGGCGTCGCAGTCGCGGATCGCGGCCAGGAACCGGTTGCCCAGGCCCTCCCCCTGGGCGGCGCCGCGCACCAGGCCGGCGACATCGACGAAAATGATCCGAGCCGGGATGATCTGCTTGGATTTGGCGATCCGGGCCAGGGCGTCCAGGCGAGGCTCGGGGACCGCGACCTCGCCGACGTTGGGCTCGATGGTGCAGAAGGGATAGTTGGCCGCCTGGGCCGCCGCCGTCTGGGTGACGGCGTTGAACAAGGTCGACTTACCGACATTGGGCAGGCCGACGATGGCGACTTTGAGGGCCATGGAAGGTACCGCTTAGGGCAATCGGCGGCCCAAGAACACCTCCGCGGCGGAAAGGGGGTTGCGGCCGGCGAGCGAGCCGTTCACGAGCGCGCATCGGCGGGTCAATCGCGCCTATCGAGCCCGGTCGGGTGAGGCAATGACGGAAACCGTTCGCAAGGCCTGGTTCTTCATCCGCGCCCGCGGGTTGGGGATCGGGATCGAGATCCTGGTCAACTTCGTCGCGCCGTTCCTCATCTATGACTTGGCCAAGCGGGAGCTGGGGGACGTGAGGGCTCTCATCGCCTCCTCCGCGCCGCCGATCGCCTGGAGCCTGATCGAGTTCGCGCGCAAGCGCCGCGTCGACGCCCTGTCGCTGCTCGTCCTGGCGGGTATCGCCCTGTCCCTGCTCGCCTTCGTCGGCGGCGGCGGCGCGCGTTTTCTGCAATTGCGAGAAAAATTGGTCACCGGCCTGATCGGCCTGATCTTCCTCGGTTCGGCGGCGATCGGCCGGCCGCTGGTCTATCAGCTCGCCCGCGCCAGCCTGTCGCGGCGATCGGCGTCGGAGGCGGCTTCCTTCGTGGCGCTGCGCGACAATGCCCACTTCCGGCGCAGCATGACGGTGATGACCCTGGTCTGGGGATTCGGGCTGGTGGCCGAAGCCGCGCTCGCCGGCGTGCTGGTTTTCGCCCTGTCGATCCGTGACAATCTCCTGGTAAGCCCGATCGTCGGGTACGGGACGATGGGCGCGCTCGGCCTCTGGTCGTTCCTCTATGTCCGGCGCCAGAGACGAAGGGGCGAGGCGCGCCGGGCGGCGGAGGCGGTGAAATGATGTCTGCCGTTCCCATGGAAGCGCAATCGGCGGCGAGCCTGCCGCGGGGGCGGGGCTGGTGGTTCGAGCCCAAGTGGGACGGATTCCACTGCCTGGCCTTTTGCGACCAGGGCGAGGTCGTGCTGCAGGCCAAGTCCGGCAAGGGCCTGGGCCGCTATTTTCCCGAGGTCGTGGAACGGCTGAGGGCCTTGGCGGCGCCCTGCTTCGCGCTGGATGGAGAACTCGTGATCCCCACGGGCGCGCGTTTCTCCTTCGAAGCCTTGCAGATGCGCCTGCATCCGGCGGCCAGCCGCATCGCGCGCCTGGCCCGGGAGACGCCGGCGACCTACGTCCTCTTCGACATGCTGATGGGGACCAAGGGCGAGGACCTGCGAGCGCGCAGCCTACGGCGGCGCCAGGCGTCCCTGAGCGACTTCCACGCCGGCTTGACCGATCCGGCGCTCACCCTGACGCCGGGCACGGCCGATCGGCCCGTGGCCCAGCATTGGCTGGATTCGGGTGTGCTCGAAGGGGTGGTGGCCAAGCGCCTGGACGCGCCCTACGCCGAGGGTGAGCGGGCGATGGTCAAGGTCAAGCGCGCCCGCACCGCCGACTGCGTGATCGGAGGGTTCCGCTACGGGACGGGCAGCCGGCAGGTCGCCTCCCTGCTCCTGGGCCTCTACGACGAAGCCAGCCTCCTGAACCACGTGGGGTTCACCTCCGGGTTGGCGGGAGTGGACGAGGCGGCGCTGACGCGAAGGCTGGAAGCGCTCGAAGGCGCCCCCGGCTTCACCGGCGACGCTCCGGGGGGGCCGAGCCGCTGGTCGACGAAGCGGTCCGGCCAATGGACGCCGCTGCGCCCCGAACTGGTGGTGGAGGTGTCCTTCGATCATGTCTCCGCCGGGCGTTTCCGTCACGGGACGCGGCTGGTGCGGTTTCGCCCAGACAAGGCGCCCGCCCAATGCGGCATGGATCAGATCGCGCCGACCGCGCCGTAGAGGCCCGTCACGCTTCGGCAATGGCGCGCGCGGCGAGATCCCGCCAGGCGCGGCCCTCCTTGCGGAATTGCCGGTCGACCTTGGCGATGCGATCGTCCATCTCCGCGAGGGCTTCGCGCGCCTCGTCTCGCCGCCCCGTGCGGGCGAGGAAAGCGGCGTAGCGGCCCAGGCCCTCCAGGCCCGGCAAGCGCCCCGCCGCCCATCGATAGGCGGTGTCGGCCTCGGCCGCGCGGCCCAGCCCCTCATAGGCGCGGCCGAGGGCCAGGGCGGCGGAGGGGGTGCGGCCGGCGGCCGGGTCCTGGCCCAGGCTGTCAAGGAGCGCCAGGGCCTCGCCGGGCCTGCCCAGTTCGATCAGGGCCATGGCGCGGCCCAGGAGCAGGGTCGGGTCATCGGCGTGGACGCCCTGGGCGGCCTGGCCGTAGAGGCTCTCCGCCTCCGCGTGCCGCCCCAGGGTGGCGGCCGCCTTGGCCAGGCGCATCCGGTTATGCACGGTGGGCGTGTCGTCGCATGCGGCCTTGGCCCGGCGGTATTCGCGCTCGGGATCGAGGGTCTCGCGAGCGCCCTGGCTTAGGCGCCGCGCGGTGGGGCCGCCGGCCAGGGAGGGCAGGACGACGGCGACCAGATAGACGATCCCGCCCAGCCAAGGGATCGCCAGGATGATCCATAGCCAGTACATCGCCTGGCCGGTGCGCACGACGTGAACACACAGCGCGATCGAGAACAGCAGCGAAACGCCGAGCACCGGGAGCATTTCAGGGTCTCCGTTTCCGCGAAATCCGCGCGCGGCCCCTCTTTTCACTCCCCCTCCCCCCGCGCCGCGCGCGGGTCGCGTTTGGGGGCGGGGGCGAGGCGCAGGACTTCGGCCTGATAGCGTTCGTCGTCGCCGGCGGCGAGGAAGGGCAGGGCCTCGACACAGGCGTCGACCAGGCCCTTGACCCACGCCCCGTCGGCCTTGTGGAAGTCCGACAGCACATGGCCGTGGACGAGGTCCTTGTGGCCGGGATGGCCGGTGCCCATCCGGGCGCGGCGGAAGTCGGGGCCGACCCGGGCGGCGATGGAGCGGATGCCGTTGTTGCCCGCCGCGCCGCCGCCGAGCTTCATCCGGAACCTTCCGGGGGCCAGGTCGACCTCGTCATGGAAGACCACCAGGTCGGCGGGGGCGAGCTTGTAGAACTTCAGGGCCTCGCCGACCGCCCGGCCGCTCTCGTTGTAAAAGGTCTGGGGCTTGAGGATAAGCGCGCGGACCGGGCCGTCCGGCGTCTCGATCGCGCCCTCGCGCGCCAGGCCGGAGAAACGCCCCCGCTCGGCGCCGAAACCCCAATTGCGGGCGATCGCGTCCACGGTCATGGCACCGATGTTGTGGCGGTTCTTGGCGTAGGTCGGCCCGGGGTTCCCCAGGCCGGTCAGGATCAGCATGGGGCTAAGGCGCCTCAGGCCTCCGGCGCGGGTTCCGCGGGGGCTTCGCCCTCGGGGGCGGCCTCCTCTTCCTCCACCTGCATGGCCGAGGAGGTGGCGATGGAGGCGACGGTGGCGTCGCGAGGGGCGGCCAGCTCCACCCCTTCGGGCAGGGCGACGTCGCCGGCGCGGACCGCGTCGCCGATGTCCAGGCCGGTGAGGTCCACCAGAAGTTCCTCCGGAATCGAATCGGCCGACGCCATCAGTTCCAGCTCATGCAGGTTCACGTTCAGAGCGCCGCCGCGCTTGAGGCCCGGCGAGGCGTCGTGATTGCGGAAATGCACCGGGATGGAGATGCGGATGAGCTGGCCGGTCTCGACCCGATAGAGGTCGAAGTGCATCGGCGCGTCGGTGACGGGGTGGAACTGCACGTCCTTGGCGATCACCGGCTGGACCTCGTCGCCGTACTTCAAGGTGACCAGGTGGCCCAGGAGCTTGCCGGTATGGAGCGCCTTGCGGAACTCGCCCGATCTGACCGCGATGGAGACCGGATCCTTGGCCCCGCCGTAAAGGATGCCGGGGACCATGCCCGCGCCGCGCGCCTCTCGCGCGCCACCGGTGCCGGCGCGGGTCCTCACTTCGACGTTCAGGACGATATCGGCCATGGCCTCACCTTACAAAAAATGCGACCGCCCCGCCGGAGCGTTTCGCGCGGCGTGGGGGCCCAAGGCTTCATCGCCTCGAGATTGGAAAAAAGGTGCGGCTCAATACACGGCCGGGCCGCGCGATGCAATCAGCCCTGGGCCCGCCTCGTCCGCCTGACCCCCGGCCGGCTGGGCGCCGGCAAGCTCATCGGGGCGGGGTTGACCGCCAGGGGCATGGCGACGCCGGCGTTCTTGGCCAGGCACGAGCCGGTGTCGGACATGATGTGCTGGCCGATGCAGAAGATGTCCTCGTAGTTGGGCTTGGAGACCGCCAGGCACTGATAGAGATTGAGCTTGGCCACATGCAGGCAGTTGGCCGCGCCCTCGTCGCTGGTCAGGCTGGTGAGCTCGTCGTAGGCGCCGTCTCCGGCCTCGCCCAGGGCGGCGATGGCGGCCAGCTGCAGGGCGCGGGCGACCAGGGGCGTATAGGGCGGCTGGGCCGGGGGCGCCGCGATGGCCAGGGGCGCGACGCCGCTAGCGGCGCGGCGCAGGGCGTCCATGTGATCGTCGGCCGGGGCGATCGAACTTTCGGACGAAGCCTCGACGGCGGCCAGGCGACCGCCCCGATCGGCGACCTCCTCCTTCGACCAGGTCTGGTGCTGCACGTCATAGGCCGATTGCTTGATCGTCTTGCCGGCGGCGTAGAGCCGCAGGCCCGCTCCGCCGAGGGCTTCCTTGGCCAGGCCCGCGGCGGCCTCGGACCCTCTGAACAGGAACACATAGGCCGGGTTGGCGAGGATGTAGCCGACCATCAGGCGCCGGTTCCGCGGGCTGGTCCCGGCGGAGCGGACCTGATTGACGAAGTCGGCGTCCTCCAGGGCCGCGACGGCGGCATAGGCCACGGCTCCGCGCACCAGGGCCCTGGGCTCATAGGCGGCGCTGGTTCGGAGCGCCTCGGCGACCGAGGCGCCGCTGGTGAAGCCGGGCGACAGGGTCGTCACCCGCTGCAGATAGGCCTCATAGGCGGCCGCGTCCGCCAGCAGGCGATCGGGCAGGCCCACCGCGCCGGCGGGCTCGGGCGGCGGCGGGGGTGGCGGGGCCTCGTACGCCGGCTGCCGCTTGGGCCGGGCCAGGGAGTCGAAGGCGGGCGCCGCGACCGCCGCGACGGCCACCGCGAACATCATAAGCGCCCGCGAGGGGATGACCCTGTTCATTCTTCCGCGATCTCCCTTGCCCTTTGGCGGCGGACCGTTTGCGTCAGCGAATCGGCGAGAATGTGACGAAAGCCAATAATGGTTAATCGCCCGTTCCCAAAGGTTGAGTCGGACGTTCAGCCGAACAGCTTGGATACCGATTCCTCGTTGGCGATGCGGCGGATGGCTTCGCCGATAAGGCGCGCGCAGCTGACCACCCTGATCTTGCCGCCGGGGCGGACGCGCCCCTCGGTCTCGATCGAATCGGTGACCACCAGTTCCTTGAGCACCGAGGCGTCCACCCGCTCCACCGCGCCCGCCGAGAGCACGCCGTGGGTGATATAGGCCGAAACCTCGGCCGCCCCCGCCTCCGCCAGGGACTGGGCGGCGCCGCACAGAGTGGTGGCCGAATCGACGATGTCGTCGAAGATGATCAGCCGGCGGCCGGCCACGTCGCCGACGATGTTGGCCGCCTCCGAGACGCCCGGCCCCTGGCGGCGCTTGTCGACGATCGCCAGGCCCGCGTTCAGGCGGCTGGCCAGGGCCAGGGCGCGCACCACGCCGCCGACATCCGGCGAGACGATCAGCAGGTCGCCGCAGTCCCGGTAGTGGGCCTTGACGTCGGCGGCCATCAGAGGCGCGGCCTGGAGGTTGTCGGTGGGAATGTCGAAGAAGCCCTGGATCTGGCCCGAATGGAGATCCATGGTCAGGACGCGGTCGGCGCCGGCCCGGGTGATCAGATTGGCCACCAGCTTGGCGGAGATCGGCGTGCGCCCGCCGGTCTTGCGATCCTGCCGGGCGTAGCCGAAATAGGGCGTCACCGCCGTGATCCGCCGCGCCGAGGCGCGCTTGAGCGCATCGACGCAGACCAGCAGCTCCATCAGGTTGTCGTTGGCCGGAAAGCTGGTGGATTGGAGGACGAACACGTCTTCGCCACGGACGTTCTCGTCGATGGTGACCCACGCCTCGTTGTCGGGGAACCGTTTCACCTGGGCCCGGGTCAAGGGCATGTCCAGCGATTGGGCGATCGCATCGGCGAGCGTCCGGTTGGAGTTGCCGGCCAGCAGCTTCATCTAAGGGACCCCCCGGGGGCGCGTCGTGGGTCAGTCGGCTTTGCGAAGCTTCTATCAGCGCCGGCCAGCGGGGCAAGTCCCCGGGAAAGGGGGCGGCCTCGATGCCGTGACGTTCAGGCTTCCAGCATGATGGCCGAGAGCTGACGGCCGTAGTCTTCCTCGCCGCACTGGACGGCGCGGCGGTTGGAAAAGAAGTCGGTTTCCTCGGCGCAAGTATCGCGGCCGATCCATTCGGCGCGTTCGACCCCGGCCGCCGCGAGTCGAGAGAGCACGAAGCCGGGCAGGTCGAGGCGGCGCTTATCGGCGGTCCGGCCCGCCGCGAAGAACCGGGCGGATCCGGCCGATTCGGTCTCGAAGCGCCACAAGAACTCCAAGCCCACCTCGTAGGACGCCTGGGCGATACAGGGCCCAACGGCGGCGACCATCCGCGACGGGCGGGCGCCCAGCCCCTCCATCGCCTCGACAGCGGCGGCGATCACACCGTCCAGGGCGCCGCGCCAGCCGGCATGGACCGCGGCCACGATCCGCGCCTCGCCGTCGGCGATCAGGACCGGCGCGCAGTCGGCGGCCAGGGCCCCGCAGAGCAGGCTCGGGCGGGCGGTCACCACCCCGTCTCCCTTGGGCCGCGCGTCGGACCAGGCGGCGTCGGCCACGATCACCCGGGTCGAATGGGTCTGCCAGCAGACGTTCAGGGCGCCCGCCCCGAGCCCGAAAACGCCGGCGGCGCGGCGCCGGTTTTCCGCCACGGCGCCGGGCGCGTCGCGCGAGCCGCGGCCCAGATTAAGGCTTTCGTAGATCCCGGTGGAGACGCCGCCGCGCCGGGTGAAAAAGGCGTGGGCGACGCCGGGGACGGCGGCGAGCAAGGCCGAGCGCAGGATGGGCGGGGGGTTCATATCGCCTCGAAACCCGGCGCCGCCAGGTCCGGCGAGCGGACGCAGGCCGCCTTGAAGAGCTTGCCCATCTGGTCGGCGGCGATCAGACGGTGGAGCTGGCGGGCGATCTTGCCCGCCTCGTCCGGCCGGGCGCGGGCGAGGGCGGCGGCGCGCTGCTCGATCCCCAGGTTTTGCAGGAACGCCCGCTGAGTGCGGACCGGGCCGGCCGCCGCGCCGGCGCCCCGCGCCGCCGCGAGGAAGGCGGGGAAATCGACGTGAGCGGTGAGGTCGGCGAGGCCTGGGTTTGCGAGGGGGTCTTCCTTGGCGTGCCCCCGCAGCGCCTGCAGGGTGTCGCCGAGCCCGGGGACGTCCCGACCATAGTCGATGAACAGGGCCCCCCCGGAGGCGCGGGTCACGAGTTCGCCGACGAGGCCACCGAATTCAACCAGCGCCTCCGACCATTCGAAAATTTCCCCTCCCTCCCCGTGAAGGGAAGAGAGGGGAGGGAAGCAGATGGGTTGTCCGGCCTCGAACGCCATCTCCCCCCGCCCGTCGGCGCCGACCAGCCGTTCGCGCCACGCCTCGCCGTCGCGGACAGCTTGGCGGATGGGGAGGCAGTCGAGGAATTCGTTGGCGACGAGGATCACCGGGGTGTCCGAGGGAACCTCGTCGAGGGATCTCAACCACCGGGCGCGGTCGCCGAGGGCCGCTTCCTGGCGGGCCCTGAGCGGCGCGCTGGTCTCCACCAGGACGACGTCGCAGGCGGCAAGGAATCCCGGCGACGCCCGGGCGGCGCGCAGCATGTCGCCCATCATCGTCCCGTCGCCGGGGCCCAGCTCGACGAGGCGTGCGCGCGCGGGCCGCCCGAGCCTTTCCCACACCTCCGCCGCCCACAGGCCGACGAGTTCGCCGAACATCTGGGAGACGTGGGGCGCGGTGATGAAGTCCCCCGCCTCGCCCAGGGCCGGGCGGGCGGCGTAGTAGCCCCCCTCCGGGTCGTGCAGGCAGGCGGCCATGTAGTCGGCGACGCCGATCGGGCCGCCTCGCGCGATCCGGGAAATCAGGCGATCACGCAGGCTCATGGGCGCCCGGCGCCGCCAGGGGTCGGTTCAAGGCCCGCCAAATCAGCCAGGCGCCCGCCAGGACCATGGGGGTGGAGAGCATGATGCCGACGGTGAGGCCGAAAGGCAGGTGCTGGAGCCCTTCGTCCGGCATGCGCACGGTCTCCAGGGCGATTCGGACGGCGCCGTAGCCGATGAGGAAGAGGCCGGTGACCGCGCCGGGCCTTTGCAGCCACCCGGCCCGATGCGTGGCCAGGCGCAGGATCACGAACAGCAGGATTCCTTCGAGCGCCGCCTCGTAGAGCTGGCTGGGGTGCCGGGGGACATATCCGGCGACACACTGGCCGTCGCCATAGGTCTTCAGGGCGCGGCCGCAGAACACCATCCCCCAGGGCAGGTTGGTCGGGCGGCCCCAAAGCTCACCATTGATGAAATTGGCGATGCGGCCGAAGAAGAGCCCGATGGGAACGCAGGCGGCGACCATGTCGGCCAGGCCCAGAAGCGCGATGCGCCGGGAAAGGGCGAAACCCACCAGCACCAGGACGACGCCGATCTCGCCGCCGTGAAAGCTCATGCCGCCGTGCCACAGCTTCAGGACCTCGAGCGGGTCGGCCGCCAAGGCCGCCCTCTGACCGGCCAGGGGAAGCATGTAGAAGAGGACGTAGCCCAGGCGCCCGCCCAAGATGACGCCCAGGGTGACCCACAGGACGAGGTCGTCGATCTGCGCCGGGCTGGCGGTCGGCGGCCGGCCTCCCCACAGCCTAGGGTTGCGCGCCAGCCCCACCGCGTAGCGCCAGCCCAGCAGGATACCGGCGATATAGGCCAGGGCGTACCATCGGATCGCGAAGGGCCCCAGGCTCGCCCCACCCAGGCGGACGGCGGGGAGGGTGAAGATCTCGGGACGGATGTCCGGAAACGTGAGGGCCATGGCGCTTCTTAGCCCGATCCGCCGTCGGCGTGTAGCGAGAGGCCAAGGGACGGCGCGGGGGCGTTCGCTTTCGCGGCGCCTTTGGGATATGGAGGGGGCATGCAGACGCAAAATCCCTTCCTGGACGAAATGGCGAAGCTCACCCAGGCGGCCATGGGCTTGGCCCAGGCGGCCGGCGAGGAGGCCAAGAGCGCCTTCCGCTCCCAGACCGACAAATGGGCCGCCGACCTCGACCTCGTCCGCCGCGAGGAATACGACGCCCTCAAGGCCGAGGTCGCCGCCCTGCGCGCCGAGATCGCGGCCCTGAAGGCGGCGAAGGGCGCCTGACGCCCCAAGACGAACGCCGCGAAGCAGACTAGCCTTGCGCCGAAGCGGAGGCGATTCAGCCCGTTTTTCCTGGATCGCCCGAGCCTTCCTAAACGAGTTTCAAGGACGCTAAGAGAGTCGCCATGGACATCCCCCGACCGGAAGAAGACGACACCCTGATCGCCCTGGACCCGCTGGAAGTGGTGGAGCATGTGCTGTCGGCGGAAAACCTCACTTTCGACCGCACCGACGACGGGGATCTCGCCTTCGCCCTGACCGGCGACTGGAAGGACTATGAACTGTGGTTCGCCTGGCGCCCGGAGGCCGACTGCCTGCAGCTGTGCCTCTCGATCGACCTGAAGGCCGGCAAGGATCGGCGGGGCGGTGCGAACGAGCTGATCAATCTGATCAACCAGAGGGTGTGGCTGGGTCACTTCGAGGTGTGGGCCGAGGACGGCGAGGTGGTCTTCCGCCACGCCATGGCCCTGCCCGAGGGTGATCGCCCGAGCATGGCCCAGACCGCGTCGATGATCGACGCGGCGGTCGAGGCGGCGGATCGGTTTTATCCGGCCTTCGACTTCCTGATCCGCGGCGACAAGACGCCGGCCGAGGCCATGGCCGCCTGCATGTTCGAGACCGTCGGCCAGGCTTAGAGAATGACGCGAAGCGACGCGTGAGCAGCGCTCCGATCCTCCTGGTCGGGGCCGGCCACATGGGCGGCGCCCTGGTGACCGGCTGGCGCCTGGCCGGCGCCTTTTCCCCATCCGACCTGATGGTGCTCGATCCCCAGCCCGGGCCGGCGGTCGCCGCGGCGCGCGAGGCCGGCGCGAGGCTCAACCCACCGGAACGCGAGTTCGCCGGCGCCGCGACCGTGGTCATGGCCGTCACGCCACAAATCTGGCGCGTCGTCGCGGCCGAGATCGAGCCGCATCTCGCCGCCGACGCCGTGGTCGTTTCCACTCTGGCGGGGGTCGGAGCCGCCGACCTCGCCGAAGCGTTCGGCGGGCGGGGGGTGGCGCGGGTGATGCCGACCATGGCCGCCGCCATCGGCAAGGGCGCCGCCGCCGTCCATGCGCGGGACGCCCGCGCCCGGCGACACGCGCATGACCTCTTCGAGCCCCTGGGCCTTGTGGTCGACCTCGAAGACGAGACCTCGATGCATGCCGCCACGGCGGTCTGCGGTTCGGCCCCGGCCTATCTCTACGCCTTCATCGAGGCGCTGGGCGCGGCGGCGGCGGCCGCCGGGCTCGAGCCAGCCGACGCGGCGCGCCTGCCCAGGGCCGCGATCATCGGCGCCGCCGCCCTGCTCGACCAGACGGGCGAGGACGCGGCCGACCTTCGCCGTCAAGTCACCTCTCCGGGGGGAACCACGGAGGCGGCGCTGGAGGTGTTGCTGGGCGACGGCGGCCTCGGCCCCCTGCTGGAAGCCGCCGTCGCCGCCGCCATGGCCCGCTCCCGGGACCTGGGGGCGCCCCGATGAGCCAGGAGGCCGGAGATATCCTTGACCGCGCCACCGACGCCCTTCTGGTCATGGCGGCGGAGGAGCCCTGGAGTGAAATCTCCCTGCGCGGAATCGCGCAAAAGGCGGAGGCGCCCCTGGCCGAACTCTACGCCCGGGCCGACGGCAAGCCGGCCCTGCTGGCCCATTTGTCGGCCCGCTTCGACAAGGCCGCCCTGGCCACGGCCGCCACGGCTTCGGAAGACGTCCACGACCGCCTGTTCGACGCCGTGATGGCCCGGGTGGAGGCGATGGAGCCGCACCGGGCGGCCCTGATCGCCATCGCCCGGTCGGGGGGCGGGCTTTTCCTGGTTCCGCACTTTCCCCGCACCGCCCGGGCCATCCTCGAGGCGGCTGGGGTCGATGCCACGGCCCCCCGGTTGGCGGCGATGACCGCTGTATGGGCCCGCGCCGCCCAGGTCTGGCGCGACGACGAAGGCGCCCTCAATCGCACCATGGCCGAGATCGACAAGCGCCTCAAACAGATGCGCCGGCAGCTGGGGCGGATCGGGGCGGGGTTCTGAGGGACACGGGCGTCGAGGCCACCAACCCTCCCGCCGCCTACCCCGGCAGCCTTAGCACCGCCCGCAGGCCCCCCAGCGGCGAGCGGTCCAGGGTGACGTCGCCGCCGTGACCGCGGGCGACGTCGCGGGCGATGGCGAGGCCCAGGCCGACGCCCTTTTCGTTCTGGTTGCGCGCCGGATCGAGGCGGCTGAAGGGGGTGAAGGCCTCCTCGAAGCGATCCGTCGGGATGCCGGGGCCGTCGTCGTCGACGATGATCTCGACGCCGCCGGTCGGGGTGGCGTGGGCGGTGATCTCGACCCGCCGGGCGTGAGCCGTCGCGTTCGCCACCAGATTGCCCAGCGCGCGCCTCAGGGCGCCGGGCCTGACGCGGGCGCCGAGATCCGGATCGGCCACGGCCGTTACGCGCGCCGCACCCGGGCCGGCGTCGCGGCCCACCTCCGCGATCAGGGCGGTTAGATCGACCCTCTCGACGGCCTCGCCGCCCTCGTCGCGGGCGAAGGCGAGGTATTCGTCGATCATATGCTCCATCTGAGCCAGATCGCCCTTCATCGCCTCCACGCGCGGCCCGGGATCGGCCAGGGCGAGCTCCAGCTTGAGGCGGGTCAGCGGGGTGCGAAGGTCGTGGCTGACCGACGCCAGCAGGAGGGTGCGCTGGTCGACATGGCGCTGGATGCGGGCCTTCATGGCCAGGAACGCGCGAGCCGCCTGGCGCACTTCGCGCGCGCCGTGAGGGCGAAAGGGGATGTCGGCCCCCTTGCCGAAGGCCTCGGCGGCGGCGGCCAGGCGTTCGATCGCGCGAACCTGATTGCGGATGAAGGCGATGGCGACGGCGGTGAGCAGCACGGTGGCGACGGTCAGCCACAGGATGAAGATGTGGCCGCGGGTGGCGAACACCCGGTCCTTGGGCGCGATGATCCGAAGCACGCCCTGCCTGACCTTCACCCGTACGTCGACATAGGCCGGATAGCGGCCGGTATCGAACCAGACGGGGGCGTCGATGCGGTCGGCCAGGGCCTCTTGCAGGGAGCGGTCGACGGCGACGAACAGGGACGGGCGCCGGCCCCGGGGCAGGACGGCGCCTTCCTTCAGGTCGATGGAAAGATCGAGGGTCTGGCCGGCGCGCCGGGTCAGGCGCGTGAGGTTGGCGGCCGTGGGATCCTCCTCCCAGCTTTGAAGGATCAGGGCGACGTCCCCGGCCAGGCCCTCGGTGAGATGGGCGTTCACCGCCTGCCAGTGGGCGTCGAAGAAAACGTAGGTGACGGCGATCTGCATCACCGCCACGGGAAGGACGATGATCAGGAGGCTGCGCGCGAACAGCGAGGTGGGCACGCGGCGCTTGACCATCCGCCAGAAGAAGCCCGGCCAGGGCCGCGCCATCAGCGGGCCGGGCCGTTTCGGGAACCCCGCGGGCGCGGCATCAGTCGGGGGTCAGCATATAGCCCACGCCGCGCACGGTATGGAGGTAGCGCGGGTTGGCGGGATCCGCCTCGACCTTGCGGCGCAGGCGCGTGACCTGGATGTCGACGGCCCGGCCCGCGCCCCCCGCGCCCTCCGGGGCTAGGTCCCGCCGGTCGACCGCGGCGTGAGCCGCCGAGGCGAGCTTGCGCAGCAGCCGCCGTTCGGCCTCGGTGAGGCGCACGGGTCGCTCGTCGCGGGTCAGTTCCCCGCGGGCGAGGTCGAAGCCGCAATGGCCCAGCGAGATCAGATTGGCCACGGGCGGGGCGCCGGCGCGCCTGAGGATGGCCTCGACGCGCAGCAAGAGCTCCCGCGGCTCGAAGGGCTTGGCCAGATAGTCGTCGGCCCCCAGGCTCAGGCCTTCGATGCGGTCGTCGGGCAGGTCCCGGGCGGTCAGGATCAGCATCGGCGCCTTGCCCGCGGCGCCGGTGCGAGCGCGCAGCCAGCGGGCGATGGAAAAGCCGTCCTCCCCGGGCATCATCACATCCAGGATCAGGAGATCGAAATCCAGGGTCGACAGCAGACGCCGCGCGGCGGCGGCGTCGGCCGCGACGGTGACCCGAAAACCCGCCCGGGCGAGGTATTGCTTGAGAAGGTCGCGGATGCGGTCGTCGTCGTCCACCACCAAGAGGTGCCGCCGCCCCTGATCCGCGATGATCGCCATGGAGGGCTCCTTAGCCCCGGAGCGGAGACGGGCAAAGCGCGGCGTTGACGGGGGCGGAGCGGCGCCGTTTAAGGCGCGTGTGCGGATGAGGAGATTTTTCGCCGATGCCCCTGGTTCCTTACGATGATCGTGACGGCTGGATCTGGATGGACGGTCAATTCATCCCTTGGCGCGAGGCGAAGGCGCACGTTTTGACCCATGGCCTCCACTATGCCTCGGCCGTGTTCGAGGGCGAGCGGATGTATGGGGGCGAGATCTTCGAACTGACGCAGCACACCGAACGCCTGTTCAATTCGGGGCGGATCCTCGATTTTTCCATTCCCTTCACGGTGGACGAGATCGACCGGGCCTGCGTCGAGACCTGCGAGCGCAACGGCCTGGCGGACTGCTATGTCCGGCCGATCGCTTGGCGCGGCTCGGAGACCATCGGGGTCGCCGCCCACAACAGCAAGATCCACGTTGCCATCGCGGTGTGGGAGTGGCCCAGCTATTTCAAGCCCGAGCAGAAGGCCAAGGGCGTCAAGCTCACCTGGGCGCGATACAAGCGCCCCTCGCCCGAAACGGCGCCGACGGCGTCCAAGGCGGCGGGGCTTTATATGATCTGCACCATCTCCAAGCACGAAGCCGAACGTGACGGATTCGCCGACGCCATGATGCTCGACTGGCGCGGTCACGTGGCCGAGGCGACCGGGGCCAATGTGTTCTTCGTCCGCGACGGCGTTCTGCATACGCCTATCCCAGACTGTTTCCTGGACGGGATCACCCGTCGCTCGGTCATGGCCCTGGCCCGGGAGCGGGGCTTCGAGGTCGTCGAGCGCTACATCGAGCCGGAGGAACTCGGCGGATTTACCGAATGTTTCCTCACCGGCACGGCGGCGGAAGTGACGCCGGTGGCCGAGGTCGGCGACTACCGGTTCACCCCGGGCAATATCTCGCTCTCGCTGATGGACGACTACGCCCGCCGGGTGCGGCGCGAGGGGCCCTAGCCGCCATGGCCGAGCCCAGCCTGACCTTCGTCTTCGCCCTCTTTCCGGGCGTCACCCAGCTCGATTTCACCGGGCCCCACCAGGTTTTCAGCCGACTGCCCGGCGCGAGGGTGATAGCCGCCAGCGCGGCGGGCGGCGCGATCGAAGCCGACGGCCTCAATTTCGCGGGCCTTGCGCGCCTGGCCGACATCGAAGGCTGCGACGTCCTCTGCATTCCGGGGGGCTGGGGGACGACCCAGGCCATGCACGACGCGGCCTATATGCGCGAGGTGAAGCGGCTGGCTGCTGGCGCGCGCCACGTCACTTCGGTGTGCACCGGCTCGCTCATCCTGGGCGCGGCGGGGCTGCTCAGAGGGCGGCGGGCGGCCTGCCACTGGGCCGCGCGCGATCTGTTGCCGATGTTCGGCGCCATCCCCGACCACGGCCGGGTGGCGCGAGACGAGCATGTCTTCACCGGCGGCGGGGTCACCGCCGGCATCGATTTCGCCCTGACGCTGGCGGCCGAACTGGCCGGAGCGGAGGTCGCCCAGGCGATCCAGCTTTCCCTGGAATACGCCCCCGCCCCGCCGTTCGACGCCGGGCGGCCCGAGACCGCGCCGCCGGCGGTGTTGGCCCGGGTGAGGGCCGCCATGGCGCAATCGGCGACGGAACGCCGCGAGGCCGCGGAGAAGGCCGCGACCTCGGTTTAGCCGACCTCCACGTCCAGGCCGATGTCGAGTACGGGCGCGGAGTGGGTGAGAGCGCCGACGCTGATGATGTCCACGCCGGTCCGGGCGATCGCCCTCACGGTGGTCAGGTCGACGCCGCCGGAGGCCTCCAGGAGCGCGCGTCCGGCCGACAGGCGCACCGCCGTTTCCAGGTCGGCCACGCTGAAGTTATCCAGCATGACGATGTCGGGCCGTTCGACGAGGGCCTCCTCGAGCTGGTCCAGCCGGTCGATCTCGACCTCGATCCGGACCGTATGGCCGACAGCGCCGCGCGCGCGGCGCAGCGCCTCGCCGACCCCGCCGCAGGCGGCCACGTGATTGTCCTTGATCAGGACGGCGTCATCCAGGCCGAAGCGGTGATTGACCCCGCCGCCGCAGCGCACAGCGTATTTCTCCAGCGCCCGAAGGCCCGGCGTGGTCTTGCGGGTGTCGGCGATGCGAGCCTTGGTTCCGGCGGTTTGAGCGACATAGGACGCCGTCAGGGTGGCGATCCCGCACAGCCGCCCCAGCAGGTTGAGGGCCACGCGCTCGGCGCCAAGGAGCGCGCGGGCATTGACCTCCACGCGCGCCAGCACGCCGCCCGGCAGGGCCGCCGCGCCGTCGCACACAGCCGTCTCGAATCGCGCGGCCGGGTCCATCGTCGTCACCGCCAGGCGCGCGCAGGCGAGGCCGGCGACCACGCCGCCCTGCCGCGCGACGAATTGGGCGCGAAGCCGCGCTTCGGCGGGGATGCAGGCCTGGGAGGTGATGTCTCCGGCCCGGCCCAGATCCTCGGCCAGGGCCGCGCGGACGATCGGCTCGATCAGGACATCGGGCGGAGCGGCGATCGGCCCTCGGGTCACGCGGCCTTTTTCCGGCGCTCGGCTTCCCCGGCGAGCGAGAGGCGGGTGTGAACGGCCGTGGCGGCGCGGGCGGGGAAGTCGGCGCGGAAGTGGCCACCCCGGCTCTCGCGCCGGGCGAGCGCCGCCTCGCCCACCAGGCGCGCGGCGAGCAGCGGCGGGCAGGGGCCGTGGCGGGTTTCCTGGATTTCGATCCAACCCAGCAGGTCGCCAAGGCCATCGGCCGTGCGCACCACCCCGGCGTCACGGCTCATCCGTGAGCGCAGGCGCGAAAGGATAGCCTTGGGCAGGTCCGGCGCCGCGTCGGCGCGAAGGAGCCTGGAGGGCGGAGCGACGGCGTCGCGGGCCGCCTCGCCGGCGCGCCGGCCAAACACGGCGGCCTCGACCAGGGAGTTGGAGGCCAGGCGGTTGGCGCCGTGGACGCCGGCGGCGGCGCACTCCCCGACCGCGAACAGGCCTTCCAGAGAGGTCGCGCCGCGCGTGTCCGTCCCTACCCCGCCCATATGGTAGTGCGCGGCGGGAAGCACCGGGATCGGCCGAACGCGGGGATCGAGCCCGTGCACGCGGCACGCGGCATGGACGGCGGGGAAGCGTTCGGCGAAGGCGCCGCCCACCGCGGCGCGGGCGTCCAGGAAGGCGCCGCGCCCGGCCCGGCGTTCGGTTTCGATCGCTCGGGCCACGACGTCCCGCGGGGCGAGATCCGCCGCCGGGTGATAGCGGGCCATGAAGGGCTCGCCGTCGGCGCCGACCAGGCGCGCGCCTTCCCCGCGCAGGGCTTCGGTGGCCAGAGGCGCGGGATCGGCGCCGACGTCTATGGCGGTGGGGTGGAACTGCACGAATTCGGGATCGACGATCACGGCCCCGGCCCGGGCCGCCATCGCCAACCCCTCGCCGCGCGCCGCCGCCGGATTGGTGGTGACGCGATAGAGGCCGCCCAGGCCTCCGGTCGCCAGGATCACGGCGGCGGCGGTGATCTCGACCAGGGCGCCGCCGGTCTCGACCAGGGCGCCTCGCACCCGGCCCTCGGCGTCGGTCAGCAGGGCGCGGGCGCGGCAGCTTTCCTGGATCTCGACGCCGTCGGCCGCGCGGGCCGCCGCCACGAGCGCGCGCATGATCGCCGCTCCGGCCCCGTCGCCGCCCACCCGAGCCACGCGGGCGCGGGAGTGCGCCGCTTCGAGGCTCTGGACGAACCGTCCCTCGGCGTCCCGGTCAAACGGCGCGCCCAGGGCGGCGAGGCGGCGAACCGCGGCCGGCCCCTCGCGGGCGAGGATCTCCACCGCCTCGCGGTCGCAGAGGCCGGCGCCGGCCGCCAGGGTGTCCGCCGCGTGGAGCGACGGCGTGTCCCCTTCACCCAGGGCCGCCGCCATGCCGCCCTGGGCCCAGGCCGACGAACAGTCCTGCCCCAGGGGCGCGCCACACACCACCAGGGCCCGGCGCGGCGAGGCGGCCAGGGCCGCGGAGAGTCCCGCGAGGCCGGCGCCGATGACTAGGACGCCGTCGATGTCGAGGCGATCGGTCATCGTCAGATCAGTTCCACGTCGACGTGGTGGCGGGCCTTGACCAGGTCGTAGCGGGCCGGAACGGCGGGCGGCGGAAGGTCGATCATCCGTTGGACGGAGGCGCGGGCGCGTTTGGCGACGCTCTCATCCACCAGGACCTCGAATCGGTCGTGGAGGAGGGCGTCGTGGATGTTTTCCAAGGTGATCCGCTGCATGTGCGGGCACAGGTTGCACGGCCGCACGAACTCGGTCTCGGGCGCGTCGCAGGCGACGTTATCGGCCATGGAGCATTCGGTGATCAGCACCACCCGGCGCGGCTTGCGGCTGGCCACATAGTCGCTCATCGCCGCCGTCGAGCCGGCGAAGTCCACGGCTTCCAGGACCTCGGTCGGGCATTCGGGGTGGGCCAGGATGTCGGCGTCGGGCCACGCCTCGCGCATCTCGCGGATATCCTGGGCGGTGAACTTCTCATGCACCTCGCAGCGGCCCCGCCAGGCGAGGATGCCGACGGCGGTCTGGCGCGCCACATTCCTGGCCAGGAACTCGTCGGGGAGCAGGATGACGCGGCCCACCCCGAACTCGCGGGCGACGGCCTCGACGACCTGAACCGCATTGGCGCTGGTGCAGCAGATGTCGGTCTCGGCCTTCACCTCGGCGCTGGTGTTCACGTAGGTGACGACCGGCAGGCCCGGATGGCGCTGCCGGACCAGGCGCACGTCGGCGGCGGTGATCGAGGCGGCCAGGGAGCATCCGGCGCGAAGGTCGGGGATCAGCACGGTCTTATCGGGACAGAGGATCTTCGAGGTTTCGGCCATGAAGTGCACGCCGGCCTGGACGATGATCGCCGCCTCGCTTCGCGCCGCTTCACGGGCCAGCCCCAGGCTGTCGCCGACGAAGTCGCCGACGCCGTGAAAAATCTGCGGCGACATGTAGTTGTGGGCCAGGATGACGGCGTTCTTGTCGCGCTTCAGGCGATTGATCTGGGCGATCAGGGGGGCCTGGAGGCGCCATTCGATGGGCGTGACGCGGGCGCGAACCTTGGACCAGATGGCCGCCGTGGCGACGTCCACCGCCGGGGAGAAGGAAAGATGGGTCGAGCCATCGGCCATGGCTTCCTCCTTATGCTCAAATTGAGCATTTCATCGTTCCCGTGACGCGCGGATAGTGAAACTCCCCGAGCGCTCGCGAGCCCCTTTTGCTACATCTGAGCATAACTGGGGAAGGCTCATATAGCGCTCCCCCTGGGCCAGGGGAAGGCTCAATCGTGACCGCGTCGAGGAATCGTGATCGATGCGCGAGAGGGCGTCGCGGCCTTGTCGCGGAGCCGGGCTTTGCATACCTAGGCCCGCGATGAACCCGATCGGCCGGCTCTTCACCGCCCCGCGCGGCGCGAACGGGGGCGGCCCGGCCATCGGGCCGCTCATCGGCGCGCTCCTGGCGGCCGGGGCGACGGGGTGCGTCACACCGAGTTCACGGCCGGCCCTTACTCCGCATCTGAAGGCCCTGGCCGGTGATCTGCGCGCCGGAGGGCAGACGCGGCTGGAAGCGGGGATGGACGGCGCCACCCTGGCCCTGGCGCGCCGCCTCGATCCGGGCCGTCGCCGCGACCTGTGGGGCCGAACCGAGGGCTGGGCGGTCTTGGACCTGGCGACCGCGCCCAATCTGGGCTTCGGCGCCCTGACCATCCAGCAGGCCCAGCGGATCAACGCCTATCTGCCCAGCGTGGGTCAGGGGCCGCCGGCGGCTCCGTTCTTCCTCAAGGCGGCGGCGGCGGAGCGGGAGAGGGCGATCCTGTGCCTCACCCAGGCGATCTACTACGAAGCGGCCCTCGAACCGCAACCGGGCCAAGAAGCGGTGGCCCAGACGGTGCTCAACCGGGTGCGCCATCCGGCGTTCCCCAAATCGATCTGCGGGGTGGTCTATCAGGGCGCCAGCCTCGCCACCGGATGCCAGTTCTCCTTCACCTGCGACGGGTCGCGCGATCGCTGGCGGCCGATGGCGTTTCTCTGGCGGCGCGCCGAGGCGGTCGCCGAGCAGGCGGTGAACGGGTTCGTCATGGCCGCCGTGGGCACCGCCACCTCCTATCATGCCGATTACGTCTTCCCGCGCTGGGGCCCGACCCTGGTCAAGATCCGCCAGATCGGAGCGCACATCTTCTATCGGTTCCCGGGGCCGGCCGGCGGAGCGTCGAGCTTCCATCAGCCCTATCTGGGCGGAGAACTGCGGGTTTCGATGGCGGGCCCCTCGGCCGAGGCGATCCTCGCCGCCAGGGCCACGGGCGCTGTGGGCGCGGCGCCGGTCGAAACCTACACCTTCGTCGACCCCACCGCCCCGGGCGGCGTGCGCACCCGCGTCGCGGGAGAGGTGGTGTTCGGCCGGCGGGTCCCGACCCGGGACGAGATCGCGCGCATCAACGCCGTCCTCGCCTCCATGGCCCAGCCGGCGCCTCCGGCCCCGGCCGCTCCGCCGGCGTTCTCCGACAATCTGCCGATCAAGTGAAAGCGCCTTCCTCCCTCCCCTTCATGGGGAGGGACGATCGCGGAGCGATCCGGGTGGGGAGGTCTCGTTCATCCCTGACGTGGCGGGTTTCACCACACTGCCCCACCCTGACGGCTTCGCCGTCTGTCCCTCCCTCCCCATAGAGGGCAGGGAGGGAAAAACCTCACCACGCCCCGATCTTCTCCGCCTCGGCGTGGCTGATCGGGTGGTGGGCGGCGGCGTGGTCTTCCTCGGCGAGCAGCCGCACCGCCTCGAGCGCCGCCATGCAGCCCATGGCGGCGGCGGTGACCGCCTGGCGGTAGATCTCGTCGGTGACGTCGCCGGCGGCGTAGACGCCCGGGATGGCGGTCGCGACCGTTCCTGGCGCCACGGTCAGGTAGCCGGCCGCGTTCATCGCCAGCTGACCCTTGAACAGCTCGGACGCCGGCGCGTGGCCGATGGCCACGAACAATCCGTCGCAGGCGAGGTCCCGCGCCACGCCGGTCGCCACATGCCTCAGGCGCACGCCGGTGACGCCCAAGGGGTCCGAGCTGCCCAGCACCTCATCGACGGCATGATCCCAGACCACTTCGATCTTCGGGTTGGCGAACAATCGCTCCTGGAGGATCTTCTCGGCCCTAAGCTCGTCGCGCCGATGAACGAGAATGACCTTGGAGGCGAATTTGGTGAGGAACAGGGCCTCCTCGACCGCGGTGTTGCCGCCGCCGGCCACCACCACCGTCTTGCCGCGATAGAAGAAGCCGTCGCAGGTGGCGCAGGCCGAGACGCCGAAACCCTGGAATTTCCGCTCGCTCTCCAGCCCCAGCCACTTGGCCTGGGCGCCGGTGGCGATGATCAGGGTCTCGGCGAGCCACGCCTGGCCGGAGTCGCAGGTCAGCCGGAACGGGCGGGCCGAAAGATCGGCGGCGACCACGATGTCGTCCGCCAGCTCCGCTCCCACGTTCAGCGCCTGGTCGCGCATCTGGCCCATCAGCCAGGGGCCCTGGATAACCTCCGCGTAACCCGGATAGTTTTCCACGTCGGTGGTGATGGTGAGCTGGCCCCCGGGGGTGAGGCCGCCGATCAGCACCGGGTTCAGCAGGGCGCGCGCGGCATAGACGGCGGCGGTGTAGCCGGCGGGCCCGGCGCCCACGATCAGGCAACGGGCCCGGCGGGGCTCGGCCATCAGGCTCCGTGGTTCGGGCACGGGTGTCGCGGCCTCCTCTAGACCCATTCGACCTTCAGGATCTCATAGGCCTTGACGCCGCCGGGCGTGTTCACCTCGACCACGTCGCCCATCTCCTTGCCGATCATGGCGCGCGCGATCGGCGAAGCGATCGAGATCTTGCCCGAGCGCACGTCCGCCTCATGCTCGCCGACGATCTGGTAGCGGGCCTTCTCCTCGGTGTCCTCGTCCACCACGCTGACCGTGGCGCCGAACTTCACCTGGGCGCCGGAGAGGCGGGAGACGTCGATGATCTGGGCGCGCGCCATACGGTCCTCGATCTCGGCGATGCGCCCCTCGATCCAGCCCTGCCGATCCTTGGCGGCGTGGTATTCGGCGTTCTCCGACAGGTCTCCATGCTGGCGCGCCTCGCCGATGGCGGCCGTGATCGCCGGCCTCTCCTTGGTCTTCAAACGCCTCAATTCCTCGTCGAGGGCGTGGAAGCCCTCGCCGGTCATCGGTACCTTTTCCATGGTTGGATAAGCTTCGTTCGCCCTGTTTTGAGGATCCGTCATCCGGCGCCGGGCGCTGACGTCCGGGGGGCGTTTAGGATAGAGGCGAGCCGGCGGGTTTTCAAGGGCGGCGCTCCGGCGCGCTTGCCGGCGGATTCGATGTTAAGGCGTTTTGCGGCGGGGAACGGCATCGGGGCCAGGATGAGAGTCTGGGAGATATCGAGGCGACTTTACGCGGTCGCCCTGGCCGTGATCGGATGGTTGGCGGTCGCCACCCAGGTCTTCCTGGTCGTGAAGATCGTGACCGCGGCGGGGCGGCCGCCCCTCGAGGGTATCGTCAACACCCTGAGCTATTTCACGGTGTCCACCAATCTGCTCGCGGCGCTCGTCGCCACGGCCCTGGCCCTGGGCGGCCGGCCCGGCGCCTTCCTAACCCGCCCAGGGACCGTGTCGGCGGTCACCGTCTATATGACCGTGGTCGGCCTGGTCTATTCACTGGTGCTCAGGGCGCTCTGGAATCCCACCGGCCTGCAGCAGGCGGCGGATGTCGCTCTGCATGACCTGGCCCCGATCCTGTTCGCCCTTTATTGGCTGGTGTTCACGCCCAAGGGCGGGCTGCGGTGGCGCCAGCCCGCCCATTGGTTGATCTATCCGCTGGCCTATATGGCCTATTCCCTGGCGCGCGGAGCGATCAGCGGCCTCTATCTCTATCCCTTCGCCGACGTGACCCGGCTGGGCTATGGCGCGGTGCTGGCCAATACGGCGCTGCTCATGGCGGCGTTCCTGGCCCTGGGCCTGATCCTGGTGGCGATCGACCGCCTGATCGGCCGGCTCCGTGGGCCGCCGGTCGCGCCCAGCCCGCGCTGAACCGTGACCGGCTTCCCACCGCGAGCCCCAGTCGGGTCGTGACACCGGCCCAGATCGCCAGCGTGATGATCATCGTCTCGGGCGCCGCGCACGCGGTGGTCAACGCCATCTTCAAGGTCGGGCGGGACAAGATGTCGAGCCGGGCGCTGATCGACGGCTTCTCGGCGATCATGATCCTGCCAGCGGCTTTCCTCGTGCCGCTCCCCCGGGGCGCCTGGGGCTGGCTGGCGGCGTCCGGGGCGACGCATCTGGTGTATCTCTTCGCCTTGCTCAAGGCCTTCGAGGGCGCGGACATGATGGTCGCCTACCCGGTCCTGCGGGGCATCGCGCCGGCCCTCGCCGCGATCTTCGCCGTGGCGGTGTTCCATGAGCCGATCAACGCCCCGGTGGCGATCGGGGTGGGGCTGGTCTCCAGCGGCGTGCTGGCCACGGCGCTCGGCCGCCACATGGACGCCCGGACGCTGGGCTGGTCGCTTCTCACCGGTGTGACCATCGCCCTCTACACCGTGATCGACGCCCAGGGCGTGCGCGCCGCGCCCTCGGCGCCCAGCTACATCGTCTGGGTGTTTCTGATCCTCGGCGCGGGCATCGGCGGCGCCTTCGCCCTGTGGCGCGGCCCGACCTTCCTGGCCTCGGCCGGTCGGGAGTGGAAGCCGGGGCTGATCGCCGGCGCCTGTTCCATCGTCACCTACGGCCTGGCGCTGTGGGCCTTCCGCCTGGGGGCGACGCCCAGGCTCGCGGCCTTGCGCGAGACCTCGATCCTGTTCGGCGTCGCCATCGCCGTGGTGTTCCTCAAGGAGCGGGCCACGACGGCGCGGCTGGCCGGGGTGGCGGCGATCGGGGCGGGGGCGGCGGTGCTGCTAGCGAACGGATAGCCCGCCGTCGATGACGAGTTCGGCGCCGGTGACATAGCGGGACTCGTCGCAGGCCAGCCAAAGGACCCCGTCGGCGATGTCCTCCGGCAGCCCCTTCACGCCCAGGGGGACGGCCATGGCGGACAGGGCGTCCAGATCCGGCGGCGCGTTGGCGCCGGCCTCGCCCGGGCCCGCGATGCTCTCCCAGATCGGGGTCTCGATGATGCCCGGATGGACCGAATTGACCCGCACGCCGTCCTTGGCCGCGGCGCACTCCAGGGCCACGGCCTTGGTGAACAGCCGCACCGCCCCCTTGGTGGCGCTGTAGGCGGCCAGGGTCGGGGCGCCCTTGAGGCCGGCCACCGACGACATGTTGATGATCGAGCCGCCGAAGCCGGCCTTGCGCATCAGCATCAGGCCGTGCTTGCAGCCCAGGAACACCCCCTCGACGTTCACCGCCTGCTGGCGGCGGAAGTCGGCGAGGCTCATGGTGGTGATGCTGGGGCTGCCAAGGCCGATGCCGGCGTTGTTGACCAGGATGTCGAGGCGCCCGAAGTCCCGCTCGATCTCGCCGATCACCGCCACCCAGGCGTCCTCGTCGGTGACGTCGTGATGAAGGTATCTGGCCTTCCCGCCGAGTTCGGCGGCGAGCCTGCCGCCCTTGTCGTCCTGCACGTCGGTGACCACCACCGACGCACCTTCGCGGCTCAAGGTTTCGGCGCAGGCGCGACCGATGCCGCTCGCCCCGCCCGTGATCAGGGCGACCTTTCCCTCGACGCGTCCCATGGCGATCCTTCCCTTGAGCGACCCCTGCCGCCGGAGCGGCCGTTCTACACCACCGGCGCCCATCGCCAAGTTTACCGAAGCCGTGATCGCGGTGTCGCTAAAAGGCGCAGGATCTCCGGCTTGCGCATGAAGGCGGGCAGGAGCGCTTCGGGCGCCGCGTCGCGCCAGCCCGCGTCGGAGGTGAGCCGCTCGGCGAACGCCCGCTGGGCGCGCTTGGTCTTAAAACGGGTGAACCAGGCCAGGACGTGATCGCCCGTCCTGATCGGCAGGCGGGGAAAGGTGTTGGGGCTCGTCTCCGAAATGAAGGTCGCCAGAACCGCGGCGCCCGCCGTCTCGATCCCCGGCCGCATCCGCGCCTCGAAGAAGGCGACGAAGGCGGGTGTGAGCTCCGGGTTCAAATAGTGGATCGTCGCGGTGACGACGCCGGCTGGTCCTTCGCGCCCGCTACCGGCGAGATCGAAGCCGCCGCCCGGATGGGACGGGTGCAACAGGAGCACATTGTCGGAATCGAGCATGGTGGCGTTCGCCGCCTGGCGGTGGGTCTTCCAAACAGGCCCGTCGTAGAAGGCGCCAAGCGCCCGCGATTGGGCCGACGGGGTCGAGCGGTTCGAGGCCGGCCTTCGTCGCGAAATCGCGACCTTGAGTGTCGCGCCAAGCGCGCTCGACCGTCTCGACCGTCTAGGGGCCGACATTTCGCAAGCGGTGCTCGCCGCCTCTTCCGGCCCGGACGGGCGGCGGCGCGCCGTGGTCCCGATCGAGAGCGCGACCCATGCGGCGGGCCTGCTGCTGGGTTTTGGCGACGAGATCGAAGTCGTCGAGCCGGCGGGGCTGCGGCGGGAATTGGCGCGCCTAGCCGCGCGCGTCAGCGATATGTACGGGGTGACCGACTGATTGGCATCAGCGCGTCGCCGCGAAGCCCATGCGACGAACCGAGCCGTCGTGCCCGCCGCCGAGGGCGTGCCCGATGGCCTGCTAGCGCGAAAGCGCGATCCATAGGAACAACAGCGCCTGTTCGACCCCGTCGCTCACATTGTGCCCGATGATCGGCGCCAGGACGCTCCGAGATTTTTCGAGCCAATAGGCGTAGAGCACCCCAAGTGCAAAAGCGTATAGCTGTTGGCCAAGGGCCAGGGGCCACGGCTCGCTCATGAAACTCGTTGCATGAAGAGCCGCAAAGAGAAACGCGACGATCACGCCGGCCCAGTTCATCTCGAAACGACCCAGGCGGAGGCGACCGGGCATTGTCGCCGCCAGATAGGTGACCAGCAGCGCGCGGAACGGGAGTTCCTCGGTTGGTCCCACATACACGCCTTCGAAGACGAGCCAGCCCCACACATTTGCTGTCGTCAGCTGGTAATCGAGCACTGGAGTTCTGTGCGACAAGAGTTGCGGTGCGTAGTCCACCACGGTCATCAGAACGCCAAAAAGCACGCCCCACAGGATGGCCGCGCCCATATAGCTCTTCCGCCGCGGCCAATGCAGGCCGTAGTCGGCCGCCACGAACCGTCTCACGATCGCAATCGCGACCAGGGCAAGCAAAAGCTGAAATGCATGATGCACATACAGCCATGGCAAGGTCGGGCCATTGGGCGACGCCGTGTAGAAAAGGCGGCTCGCCAGCAGAGCGCATGCCGCCGCAAGATAGGGCAGGCCGACGCCAAGCACGATCGTGATGGCCAGGGGCACAGGCTTTAGCTTGAAGCCCTGATCAGGCTGCGACCCTGAATTCATGCCGTGATTTAACGCGATCGCCCGGGCGTCGTCTTGAATAGATTTGACCCACGTCGCCAATCTCTCGGCGGCGCGCCGGTGAGCGCTCGAACCGCGCGGGTCATGTGCGCCTGGTCGGCAAAGCCGGCGAGCGTCGCGATCTCAGCCAGAGGCGTCGCGCTTTGGACGA
Organism: Caulobacterales bacterium; assembly: GCA_038323535.1. GTDB lineage: Bacteria > Pseudomonadota > Alphaproteobacteria > Caulobacterales > Caulobacteraceae > Acaudatibacter. The sequence goes on along the minus strand of JBBQGZ010000012.1, from coordinate 9,270 downwards.
TCTGTTCAAAAGCCCGCCTGGCGCGCGTCTCGGCGCGAAAACCGGCCGGGGTGGTTCCGTAGAGCCTGCCGAAACCGCGAGAAAGGGTTTCAGGGGCGATGCCCCACGCAACGGCCCAACGATCGAGCCGACAGCTCGGGTCGCGCAGGATTTCCGCCGCGAGGATGTCCGGCCAATCGTCGGCGGCCCGGGCGCCTTCCGACAATTGTGTGAAAAGAAGGCCAATCGCGGCCTCGGCGTCGGTTTCCGCTGTCCGAACGATGGCGTCCGGGTCCGCGACGCGACCCGTTCGCAAGCCGGTAACAGAGCCCGGTAGTTCAAGATTCAGTATCGTCGCGCCCCGGACTTCGAATCGATTGAGATGCGCGTCAAACGTGTTGTGGATAAGAACGTCGCCGGCGCCGACTCGAAACCGACCACCGTTTCCGCCCTCTTCATACCCGCCGGATAGAACAATCGCGGCATAGGCGCGGTGGTGAAAATGCCTCGGCAAAAACGAGCTTGCGCTCCACTGTTCGCGACCACTCGAGAGCTGGATATATCGATCCATTGCGGACGAGGCCCTTTTTCTAGTCGACCCGAGCGACGAAGAAAGGGGCCGCCTCCGGCTGGTCCCATCTGAACGCTACGCTAGTGATAGCTTTGCAGCGAGCGGACCTCCAGCGTCCCTTCGGCCCGCGCGCCGATGGCCCGGGCGGCGGCGAGGGCGCCGGCGGTGGTGGTGTAGTAGGGGATCTTCATCATCAGGGCCGTGCGGCGGATGGAGAAACTGTCCTCCAGGGACTGGCGCCCTTCGGTGGTGTTGAAGACGATCTGCACCTCCCGGTTCTTCATCGCGTCGACGATGTGCGGCCGGCCCTCGAGGACCTTCCTGACCACGTCGACGTCGAGCCCGAGGCCGGTCAAATAACGGTGGGTGCCGCCGGTGGCCAGGATGCGGAAACCCCGGGCCAGGAGCAGGCGCACGGGCTCGACGATCCACGGCTTGTCCGCGTCCTTGACCGAAACAAAGGCGGCGCCCGCGATGGGCACGATCGTGCCCCCCGCCAGCTGGCTCTTGGCGAAGGCGCGGGCGAAGGCCGGGGCGAGATCCTCGCCGAGGCGGCGCCAGTCGAGGCCCATGACCTCGCCGGTGGAGCGCATCTCCGGCCCCAGCACGGTGTCGACGCCGGGAAACCGCGAGAAGGGGAACACCGCCTCCTTCACCGCCACATGGTCGAAGGGTTTTTGGGTGAGGCCGAAACTCGCCAGGCTGGCCCCCGCCATGATCTTGGCGGCGATCGCCGCCAGGGGCAGCCCCACTGTCTTGGCGACGAAGGGCGCGGTGCGGCTGGCGCGGGGATTGACCTCCAGAACGAAGATGCGCGGGCGCGCCGACAGGGGTTCCTCGATGGCGAACTGCACGTTCATCAGGCCCCGGACGTTCAAGGCCCGCGCCATCGCTTCGGTCTGCCGCTTGAGTTCCTCGATGGTTTCGGGACGCAGGGAAAACGGAGGCAGGCAACAGGCGCTGTCGCCTGAATGGACCCCCGCCTCCTCGATGTGTTCGAGCACGCCGGCGACGAACACGGTCTCGCCGTCGCTCAGGGCGTCGATGTCGACTTCCGTGGCGCGGGACAGGTATTGGTCGATGAGCACCGGATGCTCCACCGAGATCTCCCCGGCATTGGCGATATACCGGTCAAGCTGCTCGCCATCCCGGACGATTTCCATGCCGCGCCCACCCAGGACATAGGAGGGCCGGATGATCACCGGATAGCCGACCTGGTTGGCCTTTTGGATCGCGCTCCGCCAGTCGCGGGCGATGGCGTTGACCGGCTGGGCGATGTCCAGCCGGTGCAGGAGCGTCTGAAAACGCTCCCGGTCCTCGGCCAGGTCGATGGCGTCCGGCGTCGTGCCCAGGATCGGAACCCCGGCCGCCTCCAGGGGATGAGCGAGCCCCAGCGGAGTCTGGCCGCCGAACTGGACGATCACCCCAAGGAGCTCGCCGCGCGAGGCCTCCACGTTGATCACTTCGAGCACGTCCTCGACGGTCAGGGGCTCGAAGTAGAGTCGATCGGAGGTGTCCGGGTCGGTGGATACCGTTTCCGGGTTGCAGTTGATCATGATCGACTCGACGCCGATCTCGTTCATGGCGAACGCGGCGTGGCAGCAGCAATAGTCGAACTCGATCCCCTGGCCGATGCGATTGGGCCCGCCGCCCAGGATGATCGCCTTGCGCCGGGCCGTCGGCTCGGCTTCGCACTGGGGCTCTTGGCCGACCGCGCCGGTCTCATAGGTCGAATAGAGATAGGGCGTGGCGGCGGCGAACTCGGCGGCGCAGCTGTCGATCCGCTTATAGACCGGGCGGACGCCCAGCCGCTGGCGCGCCGCCCGCACCTCGCCTTCGCCCTGGCCGGTGAGCGCCGCCAGGCGGGCGTCCGAGAATCCCATGGACTTGAGGCGCCGAACATCGGCCGCTTCAGCCGGCAGGCCATCGGCGCGAATCGTCTCTTCCGCCGCCACCAGGGCCTCGATCTGACGCAGGAACCAGGGATCATAGGCGCAGGCGGCGTTGATCTCCTCCACCGTCAGGCCATGGCGAAAAGCCTGGGAGATGACGCGAAGCCGGTCGGGCGTGGGCGCGCCCAGCGCGCGCAGAATCGCCGTGCGCCCGGTTTCGAGGTCCGCCGCGCCGTCGATGGCGATTTCGTCGAGGCCGGAGAGCCCCGTCTCCAGGCCGCGCAGGGCTTTTTGCAGGCTTTCGGCGAAGGTGCGGCCGATGGCCATGACCTCTCCGACCGACTTCATCTGGGTGGTGAGCGTGGCCTCGGCGCCCGGGAATTTCTCGAAGGCGAAGCGCGGGATCTTGGTGACCACATAGTCGATGGCCGGCTCGAAGGAGGCCGGCGTCGCGCCGGTGATGTCATTGGTCAGCTCGTCCAGGGTGTAGCCCACCGCCAGGCGCGCGGCGACCTTGGCGATGGGAAAGCCGGTGGCCTTGGAGGCCAGGGCCGACGAGCGCGACACCCGGGGGTTCATCTCGATCACCACCATCCGCCCGTCGGCCGGATCGATGGCGAACTGGACGTTCGACCCGCCGGTCTCCACCCCGATCTTCCGCAGCACCGCGATCGAGGCGGCGCGCATGCGATGGTATTCCTTGTCGGTGAGGGTGAGCGCCGGGGCGACGGTGATCGAATCCCCGGTATGGACCCCCATCGGGTCGAGGTTCTCGATCGAGCAGACGATGATGCAGTTGTCGCCTACGTCGCGGACCACCTCCATCTCATATTCCTTCCAGCCCAGGACGCTCTCTTCGATCAGCACCTCGTGGGTGGGCGAGAGGTCCAGCCCCCGCTCGACGATGTCACGAAACTCCTCGAGGTTGTAGGCGATGCCCCCGCCGGTCCCGGCCAGGGTGAAGGAGGGGCGGATGATGGCCGGCAGGCCCACGAAGGCCTGGGCCTCGAGGGCCTCCTCCAGGGATGTCGCGGCGCGGGACCGGGGACTTTCCAGGCCGATGGCGTCCATGGCGTCGCGGAACTTGCGCCGGTCCTCGGCCCGGTCGATGACCTCCGCCCGCGCCCCGATCATCTCCACGCCGTAGCGGGCCAGGACCCCGCTCTTCTCCAGGGCTAGGGCGACGTTCAGCGCCGTCTGCCCGCCCATGGTCGGCAAGAGGGCGTCGGGCCGCTCGGCGGCGATGATCTTCTCGACCATCTCCGGCGTGATCGGCTCGATGTAGGTGGCGTCGGCGATATCCGGATCGGTCATGATCGTGGCCGGGTTGGAATTGACCAGCACGATCCGGTAGCCCTCGGCTTTGAGCGCCTTGCACGCCTGCACCCCCGAATAGTCGAACTCGCAGGCCTGGCCGATGACGATCGGCCCGGCGCCGATGATCAGGATCGAGGCGATGTCGGTGCGTCTGGGCATGGCCTCTCGCGCGCGGGCGACCGCGCGGCCCCGCGCGTTCGGCGTTGGTCGAACATTTTTAGGCTAAGCGGCGGGTTTAGAGAGCGCGGGGGCGCGGCGCAAGCGGGGGAGGGAAGGGCGCGGGCTATTAAGGGTTCGGAGGTTTGGGCGAAGTGTCCCGGAAAATGATTCTCCTCGGTCGAGCGCTATCGAACGCAAGGAAAAGGCGCTTGACGCGGCGCCGACAAGATTGCATAATGCAATTCTTTGCGTCCACATCTTCTTCGCCCCAGGAGCACTCCCATGCCGGTTCTGCAAAACCCTCGCCACGAAGCCTTCGCCAAGGCCCGCGCCGGCGGCGTGTGCCTGCAGGACGCCTATGAGGACGCCGGCTTCGTCTCCAGCGCCGCCCACGCCTCCCGCCTGGCCAGCCAGCCGGAGGTCGCCGAGCGGATCGCCGAATTGCGCCGGGACCGGGCGGCGGCCAACGACGCCAGCCCCGAGGCGATCATCGCCGCCCTGGTGCGCATGGGCACGGACGCCGATGCCGCCAAGACCCCCGCCGGGATCAAGGAGGCGCGCCAGGCCCTGGTGGAAGCCTACCGGCTGCGCAAGGAGCTGGCCTACGACCGGTTCTGCGACCGTCCGGATTAGCGCGGGTTGGGGTCTGACTTGCCAATACCTTGCCAAAACCTTGCCAAAACTTGCCCGGGACTTGCCCGGCCACGGTCACCCCATGGCGTCCTTGGCGAACCCCAAATCGAACCTTTTCAACCGCTAGCACTCGTCGCGCAAACGCGCCGCGCCCTCGAATTCCAGGTTGGGCGCCAGTGATCGCCCGCCGGGTCCGATTGCGGTTCGAAAGCAAGAACCGGATCGCGCCGTCCGCCAAGTCCCGTCAAATATCGCCACGGCCTGGGCGTCCCGGACGCTGGCAAAGGGCGGAGATCATGGAACGGGCCTACTTTAGCAAGGCGTTCGACCCGCGACGCGGCAAGATGCGGCCGCCAAGTGGCGCGACCATCAGCTTACCGAATTCGCGAAATCGCTCGATCGGCTCGAGCGTCTCGTCAAGGCCTAGAAAGGGACATGGACATGGATGCGATCTTCAACCCGCCACAAACCGCGACGGAGGAAATCCGTTTCGGGTTGGGGGCCTTCTCGCTCGGCGCGGTGCTGGTCGCGGCCGGCGCCGGCGGCGTCGCCGCCATCCTGATCGGCGACAATGCCGATCGGCTACGCCGCGAGCTGGCCGGCGCCTTTCCGGGCGCCCGACTTGGCCTCGACCAGGCGGGGCTCGACGAAACCGTGGCGAAGGTCGTCGCCTTCCTCGAAGCGCCGGGCGAAGGCTTGGATCTGCCGCTCGACATTCGCGGCTCGGAATTGGAGCGGGCCGTCTGGCGCGCCGTACGCCAGGTTCCGGCCGGCCGGACCGCCACCTATGGCCAGATCGCCAAGGCCCTGCCGCTGGCCGCCACCGCCCAGGACGTCGGCGCCGCCTGCGCCGCCAATATGCTGGCGGTGGCCATTCCCTGCCATCGGGTGGTCAAGGCCGACGGTTCGGTCGCGGGCTATCGCTGGGGCGTCGCCCGCAAGCGGGCGCTGATCCGTCGCGAGGCCGCGGCGTGACCTTGCCGGCCAAATCCTCCGCCGCCTCCGAGCGCGCGGACCAAGTCGACTGGCCGGCCGCCGGCGCCGATCTCGACGTCCGGGGCTGGGCGCTGCTGCCCCAGCTGCTCGCGGCGGTGGAGTGCGACGCGATCCGGGGCCTCTACGATGACGACGGGCGGTTTCGCAGCCGGGTGGTCATGGCGAAGCACGGCTTCGGGCGGGGCGAATATCGCTACTTCGCCTATCCCCTGCCGCCCCTGGTGGAAGGCCTGCGCACGGCGCTCTATCCGCGCCTGGCGCCGATCGCCAATCGCTGGCATGAGCGCATGGGGATCGCGATCCACTTCCCCGCCGACCATGGCGACTTCCTCGCCCGCTGCCACGGCGCCGGCCAGACCCGCCCCACCCCCCTGCTGCTCCGCTACGGCGAGGGCGACTACAACTGCCTCCATCAGGATCTCTACGGCGAGCACGTCTTCCCCCTTCAGGTCGCGATCCTGCTCAACCAGCCGGGCGAGGATTTCGAGGGCGGCGAGTTCGTGCTCACCGAGCAGCGCCCGCGCATGCAGTCGCGCGCCGAGGTGGTCCCGCTCAAAAAGGGTGACGCGGTGGTCTTCGCGGTCAACAGCCGGCCGGTGCGTGGGACGCGCGGGGACTATCGCGTCACCATGCGCCACGGCGTCAGCACGCTGCGCGCCGGCCACCGCCAGACGCTCGGCGTCATCTTCCACGACGCGGCATGACCGGGTTCGAAGCGGGTGCGGCGCAAAATGGGCCTCTCGGTTCAGGTGTTGCAGGAATTCTACGTCCAGCCACCCGCCCTTCGCGATCGGACGCCCTACCCCATGACATCGCCACCGGGCTGATCAGGGCTTGGCTGCGGTTCGCCGTCCAGGACAACACCGTCGCGGTTATGAAGGGCGCATTGGAGATCAAGGCGGCGCATGCCTTTTCCTTTTGGGACAGCGCCGTCATCGCGGCGGCGCGCGCGCTCGGCTGCCGCAAACTTTATTCCGAAGACATGAGTCACGGCCGCGAGATCGAGGGCGTCACCATCATCAATCCGTTCTGCTGACTTACCCCGCCCCTCACTCCGCTTCGCGCCGCATGACGAAGAACACATAGCCATAGAGGTCGGCGTATTCGCGGTAGGCGTCGATCTCGGCTCGAGCCTCGTCGATGCGGGCGCTGAGGACCGGGTCGTGGCCGTGCGCGGCGCGCAGGGACCCGAGCCGAGCCTCCAGCGGCGTGTAATAGCCGTCCCACCAGGCCGACTCCGGCAGGACGAAGCGGCCGATCTCGCGGTAGCCGCCGCGGGCGATGATCGCCGCGGTCTCGGTGATCGACGTCATGGCGGGGTAGGGCGCCCACAGGCGGCGAACCGCGCCGGGAACCTCTTCCGCCGGCTTCAGCCAGCATGGCTCGGTCAACGCCACATATCGCCGTGGCTTGAGCAGGGGCTTCCAGGCCGTGAGGCCCTCGCCCAAGCCCATCAGATAGATCGCCCCCTCGCACCAGACGGCGTCGAAGCTCGCCTCGGCGAAGGGCAGGGCGGTCATCGACGCCCTTCGCGTCACGATCCGAGCGGCCAAGCCCGCCGCCTCCGCGCGCCGTTCCAGCTCGGCGAGGAATTCCAGATGGGTGTCGACGGCGGTGATGGCGGCTCTGGCGAGATCGAGCGTCTGCATGCCGGGGCCGCACCCGATGTCCAGAATGGCGGGCGCCGACGGCAATTCCGACATCAGGGCCAAGGCTCGCAGGGTCGAGTCCCGGTCGCCCGGCCCCTGGCGCGGAAGGCCGTCGTGGAGGGTCCAGAAGGCTTCGTCGGGCATCGCGGATGATCAGTTGTGGACGCCCCTCACCACGCCACCTCGTTCTTGATTCGCCGCTCGAGAAGGGGAAACTTTCGCGAGAGCCGGCGCAGTTCCTCGCGCGGCAGGACCATCAGGCGCATTTCGGAACGCGACATGACCGTCCGGGCGTAGGTTCCGGCATCGCCCAGGGCCTCCTCGCCGATCACGTCGCCGGCTTCGAGATCCCAGGCGCCGGACTCGTCCTCGGCCCGCGCGCGGCCGGAAAGGATCAGATAGAAATTGTCGGCTGGCTGCCCGGCGATGGCGACCCGGGTGTGATCCTGCACGACGGTGGCCCCCATCAGCCCCACGATCGGGGCGAGTTCATCGACCTTGAAGTCCTCGAACAGAGGCTGGCGCTTGACCATGCTCCAGGTGATGGAGAACTCGCGGCGATGCAGGCCGTTGACGAAGCCGGTGGCGATGATGCCGATCGGCATGGCGAAAAGCACGAGGCCGGTGACCATGGTGAGGCCGGCGACCAGTTTTCCCAAGAGGGTGATCGGCACCTCGTCGCCATAGCCCACGGTCGACAGGGTGGTGATCGCCCAATACATCGACGAGGGCAGGTTCCCGAAGGCCTTCGGCTGGCCCGGTCCTTCCACCACGTGCATCACCTCCGCGGCGACACAAACAGTGCACAGCAGAAGAATAAACGAGCCCAGCAACGCCCGCCGCTCCGCGTAGAGGACGCCGAGCAGCGCCGGCATGGCTTGGGAGTAGCGGGCGATCTTGAGCAGCCGCAGCAGGCGCAGAATACGCAGGGCGCGCAGATCCAGCACGCCGCCGGTAAAGGCGCCGAGCAGGGACGGGGCGAAAGAGGCAAGGTCGATGATCATCATCGGGCGCAGGGCGAAGCGCACCCGCCCAAGGAACGGCCGACCCGTTCCAATGCGGGGATCCTCCGGGGACGACCACACGCGGATCGCGTATTCGATGGCGAAGATGTAGACGGTGAATTGTTCGAAGGTCGAAAAATACCAGTCGTAGCGCCGGTCGAGGGCCGGGACCGTCTCGAGAATGATCATGATCACGTTGGAGACGATCAGAATGATCAGGAAGAGTTCGATCGCCCGGCCCAGCCCGCCTTCGGCCTGGCCTTCCTCGAGGGTGACATAGACCCTCTGGCGCAAACTGGGGCGCGCGGCGTCCTTCTTGGCGGCAAGCCGCCGGCCGGACGCCCGCCCCGTCTCCTGGTCCATATTGACCCTCGCTCCGCCCGCCAGCCGCCCCCTATAGCTCAGCTTCGGCCGGGCGCCAGCATGGTGATCGCCCTTGCCCTAGGCGAGCATTCGGACCACCGCCCGGGTCATCGTTTCGGGCGAATAGGGCTTGGCGATGAAGTCGCCGTTGGCGGGCAGTTCGCCGCGCGTCGGCGTCATCTGACCGGACGTCAGCAACAGGCGGATGTCGGGGTGAAGCCTACGCACCCGCCGGGCCAATTCCAGCCCGTTCATGCCTCCGGGCATGTCGATGTCGGTGAACAGGACCGCGATGTCATCGCGCCCGTCAACCAAGGCCAAGGCCTGTTCGGCATCCGCGGCCTCGAGCACGTCCAGGCCGGCGTCGCGCAGGGTCTCCGCGGCGTCGCATCGCACCAGCCCCTCGTCTTCGACGATGAGAACGGTATGGGGCATGTCGGCGGCGCTAGTCATGCGGTTGTAATTCGCGGTGAACAAAGACGTTCCGCGAAGATTGATTGATTAATATTAACGCTCGGAAAACTCTTCGCAATTCGGGGCGACGGGCCCTGGTCGCCCGCGCCCGCGCCGAAGCGCCTTCACGCACATTTGCGGAACGCTTCGTTTCAGGCGACGTTAGGTTGGCTGAAGCCCGAAGAGGCGAATCGCCAAGGCAAAGGGCTGGAGGGTTAACACCATGGGTATGGGTATCATCGCGTGGCTCATTC
>JBBQGZ010000011.1:0-38275 GCA_038323535.1 Caulobacterales bacterium | reverse complement strand
CCCGACCAGGCGCCGGTCTATGGCCGGATGTTCCAGGTCGGCTTCGCCGAGGCGGTGCGCAATCGCACGGGCCTGGCGACCATGGCGGTGGGCGCGATCACCGAGCCGGCCCAGGTCAACACCATCATCGCCTGCCGCCGGGCGGACCTCGTCGCCCTGGCCCGCCCCCACCTGGTCGATCCCGCCTTCACCCGCCGGGCAGAGGCCTGGTACGGCGTCGGCGAGCGGGGCTGGCCCAAGCCCTATATCCCCGGCCTGCTCCAGGCCGGACGGGAAGCCGCGCGTGATCGCGAGCGGATGACTGATCTGCAGCGCCGGGCCAAGCCCAAACAGCCGCTCTGAATCTCTATTCCGCCCGTTCGAGCAGGCGGGCCATGCCCTCGGCGTTCCGGGGAGGCGTGAGGGCGTCGGTCGCCGGATCGAGGGCGCGGGTCCAGCAGGCGAATTCCAGCAGGACGCCGTCGGGATCGGAGAAATAGACCGAGCGGACGAAGGTCGAGGCCGTCACCTGGTCGATCGTGGTCTGGGGATCCTCGTCGTTGTGGTTGAGCACCCGGGTGCACTTCACCCCCCGCGCCTCCAGCTTGGCGCAGTATTCGTCGAATTTTTCGACCGGGACGTTGAAGGCCACATGGTTCATCGAGCCATGGGCCGAGACGATCGGGCCGGCCAGCGGCGGATTGGCGGCCGAGCTCACCCCCGGCTGGGCCTGCGGCGCATCCGGAAACCAGAAGAAGGCCAGGGCGTCGCCGTTGCCGACGTCGAAGAAGAAGTGCTGGCCGGCGCCGCCCGGAAAATCGATCGTCTTGATCAGCGGCATGCCCAGGACGTTGGTGTAGAAGTCGACAGTCCGGGCCATGTCCTTGCAGACCAGCGCCAGATGGTTGATGCCCCCAATATCGAAAACCTCGTTGCGGACGCCCGCCATCGCCTCGTCTCCCCGTTTTCCCGGCCGCGAAACCTAAGCTTCCGGCGGCGGCTGTCCAGCCCCGCCCTACGCCCGCTTTTCGATCCATGCCGCGATCAGGTCGGCGACGTCGTCGCGATGGTGGGGTGCGTCCTCGAAATAGTGCGCGCCGGGAGGCGTCATAAGGGTCTTGTCGGCCGCGCCCAAGGCTGCGAACAGCGCCGCGCCGTCGCTGGGAAAGACGCCCACGTCCATGGTGCTCTGGACCACCAGGGAGGGCACGGTGACGTCGGGAAGGTGCGCGGCGCCCCGGCACCGGGAGGTCTCCAGGCCCCACATGGAAAGCCATGATTTGAGGGTATTCGCCCGCCCGATGCCGAAGGGCCCGCGGTTGGCGACGGCGGGCGCGCCGAGATAGCAGCGCGGGCACGGGCGCTGCGACGGGTCGATGGCCGGATCCATGAAACGCAGGTCCGCCCAGGTCCGGAAGAGCGGGAACACGCGGTCGGGAATGCCGGCGTCGTTCAGGCGCCTCAGTTCCGCCTTGACCCAGTCGGTGATCCGCTGGTTGCGCCCGCGCTGGGCCGCGCGGTAGCGCGCGATGAACGCCGGCGGATAGGGCGGCCCGTTGCTTGGCTCGAAGGCGTCCAGCGCGGGGTCGGTCTTGAGCGGATCGGTCTCGTCGGTGACCGAGGGGTCCATCCAGGCGGTGAGGACGTCCGGGCGCCCGGCGTGGGCGTTGAGCGCGATGAAGAGTTGCGCCTGCGGCAGCTCGGCGAGCGCGTCCTTGGCCCGCCCGGCGGCGGCCAGCTTGGGGCGGGCGGCCTGCGACTGATAGGCCGCCATGAGCGATCCCCCGCCCGAGTTGCCGAGGATCACGACGGCTTCCGCCCCCGCCTCCTCGCGCAGCCATCTCACCCCCGCGCCGATGTCGATCAGGGCGTGTTCCAGGATGAACTGGTCCTCGGCCCCGCGATAGCGGGTGTTCCAGCCCAGGAAGCCGAACCCGCGCGCGGCCAGATACGGCGCGAGGTAGTGCTCGGTGAAATCGACGTTGTAGTGCGTGGCGATCACCGTCACTCTCGGCCTCTCGCCCTTCGGCGTCCAGTAGAGGCCCTGGCAGGGATGGCCGCCGTGACCGGCGCGCGGCGCGGTCGGCGAGGCGAGGCCGACGAATCGCCGTTCGATGTCACCGGCCATGGCGCAATCCTTCCTGGCCATCTGGATAGGCGTGAAACGCCCAGATCGGCCCGCGCCAGCGATCGCCATCGCCCTCCAGGCGGGTCAGGCCCGAAACAGTCGGCGCGGCCATGATCGCGCGTGGCCAAAACGCCTGGGCGGCGGCGTTGCGTTCGACCACGGCGACTTCCCAGCGGCCCGGATAGAGGGCGAAGATCTGGCGGGCCGCTGCGCGACCGACGCCGTGGCGGCGATGCTTCCGCGCGACGAAGAACTCCGCCATGTTCCGCTCCACCGCACCGCCGCGATGCGAATGGGTGTTGATCAGGGCGCAGCCGGCCGGCCGGCCGCCGACCCGGATCAGCAGAGCGGCGCGGCCCGGCGCAATCCAGTAGTCCGCGAGGCCGGCGTAGGGCCCAAAGCGCCCGCCCTCGTCCAATTCGAAATCGCTGGAGTCCGCCGGCTCCAGCTCGGAAAAATCATAGGCATAGAATTGGAACAGCGCCGCGATCAGCGGACGTTGCGCCTCGCCGGCGAGAGCGACTTCCACATCGCGCCGGGATTCGCGCGCCGCTCCACCCAGATTCATGCCTTGGACTCCCTTGGACGCTCCGAACCAGGGGCAATCAGGAAGGGTCCGCCGTCAAGCCGCCTCACCCACCGTCATGGCCGGGCGCAAGTCCCGGCCATCCATCGACACCGCGCCGGCAATGGCCGCACCGGCGCGGCCACTCCGAAACAGGTGTTCATGGATCACCGGGACTGACGCCCGGTGATGACGGGAGGGAAAGGGGAAAGCGCTACCTACGGCCATGGCATTCCGCGGCCCTATCCCTTGCGCTCGGGGTCCCTTGCCCTGAGGATGGCGGCGTTTCCGCTTTGGGGGCCGTTCATGATCGAAGACCCAGCGCCGCACGCCCCGCCGCGGCTTCTGCGGGTTCTGGGCGTCGTGTTCGGCCTGGCCGTGGTGGTGGGCGGGGTCGTCGGCTCGGGAATCATGCGCGCCCCCGGCGTCGTGGCCCTGGGTCTTTCAAGCGAGCCCCTGATCCTGCTGGCCTGGGCGCTCGGCGGTTGCGTGGCCATGCTGTCGGCCATGCCCCTGGTCGAGGCCGGGTCATCGGTCCCCAAGGCGGGGGGCACCTACGCCATCGCCACCCGCGCCTTCGGCCCCACGATTGGCTTCGTCACCGGCTGGCTCTCCTGGCTGCAATATGTCGCCGCCAACGGCTTCATCTCGGTGGTGTTCGGCGAATATGTCCACCGCCTGGGCCTCGCCGAGGGAATTCCGACCGGCGCCCTCGCCTGCGGGCTGATCATAGTGGTCACCGCTGTCAATTGGGTGGGCACCCGGGTCAGCGGGGCGTCGCAAAGCATCGCCAGCGCGGTCAAGGGCGCCGCCTTCCTGGTGCTGGTGGCGATCCTGTTCGTCTCCCCCCGCGCACCGCCTGGGGCGATCGCCAGCCACCCGGTCCTGGCCGGCGCGACGGCCCTGGGCGCCGTCATCATGGCCGTCCGGGTGATCTATCAGACCTATGCCGGCTGGGACGCGGCGGTCTATTTCTCCGAGGAGGTCCATCGGCCGGACCGCAATGTCGCCCGCGCCACCTTCTGGGGCATCGGCCTAGTCACCGTCATCTATGTGCTGGTCAACGCCGCCGTCCTCCATGTCCTCAGCCCCGCCGCCATCGCCGGCTCGGCCCTGGCGGTGGGCGACGCCGCCAAGGTGTCCCTGGGCGAGGTCGGCAATACGGTGATCACCGCCCTGGGGCTCTTCTCCCTGGCCGCGATCGTCAATCTGAACGCCATGGCCGCTCCGCGCATCAGTTTCGCCATGGCCCGGGACGGCGCCCTGCCGCCTTTCCTGGCCGCCGTGGCCCCCGGCGGCACGCCTCGGCGCAGCGTGGTCGTGTTCGCCCTGATCTCCATGGTGTTCGCCGCGTCCGGCAGTTACGAAGCCATCGTGCGGATCTACGCTCCCTGGAGCATGGGCGCGCTCGTGATCGTCTGCTTGGCCGCGATAAGGTTGCGCATCGCCGAGCCGGATCTGCCCCGGCCCTGGCGCATGCCTCTGTTCCCCTGGATCGCCATCGGCGCGGCCCTGGTCCAGGTGAGCCTGATCGCCCTGGTGGTCTGGGACGATCCGAGGGACGGCCTGTGGTCGGCCCTGGTCGTCATCGCACCCCTGCCGATCTACCTTATCTTCGCGAAGGGCTGGCGGCGGCGGGCGGAAACGGAGTTGGGCGTCGTCCCCCCGGGAGAGCCTTCGTGAACGGCGCCGACGCCCTCATCGCAACCCTGGTGCTCAACGGCGTCACCGCCTGTTTCGCCAATCCCGGCACCAGCGAGATGCCCTTCGTCAGCGCGCTCGACCGCCATCCCGCGATGCGCGCGGTGCTGTGCCTGTTCGAGGGGGTCGCGGCGGGGGCGGCGGACGGCTACGGCCGCATGGCGCCAAGGCCGGCGTGCACCCTGCTGCACCTGGGGCCGGGCTACGGCAACGCCCTGGCCAATCTGCACAACGCCCGCCGCGCCTTCACCCCGGTGGTCAACGTCATCGGCGATCACGCCACCTGGCACCGCGCCCTGGACGCGCCGCTGACCTCGGACATCGCCGCCATCGCCGGGCCCAACTCCCGATGGGTGAGATCGGCGCAAACCGCCGACGAGGTCGGCCCCCTCGCTGCCGAAGCGGTGGCCGCCAGCCTGGCGCCGCCCGGCGGGCCGGTCAGCCTGATCCTACCCGCCGACTGCGCCTGGAGCGACACCGCCGTGATGGGTCATCGCGTCGAGAGCCCGGCCAAAGGCGCCGTGGACCCCACGGCCATCCAGGAAATCGCCCGCCGGATCCAGGCGGCGGCGAAGCCGGTCGTGCTCCTGGGCTCGGGCGCCTGCGGCGAGGACGCCCTGGTCGCCGCCGGACGCATCGCCGCCGCCGGCGCGCGGGTCCTCACCGACACCTTCATCGCCCGCCAGCCGCGCGGCGCGGGGCGGTTCGCGCCCGACCGGATGATGTATTTCGGCGAAATGGCGCTGGCCGACCTCGAGGGCGCGGACCTGATGGTCCTGGTGGAGACGGCGGTTCCCGTCGCCTTCTTCGCCTATCCGGAGCGCCCGAGCGTCCTGGTCCCCGCCGGCTGCGAGACCGCGACCCTCGCCGCCCGCGGGCAGGACGGGACCCGCGCCCTGATCGAGCTCGCCGAGCGCCTGGGAGCGCCGCCGGCGGTGATGGAAACGCTGGCCTTGCCGGAGCCCCCGACCGGAACCCTGACACCCGCCGGCGTCGGCGCCGCAATCGCGCGCCATCTGCCGCAGGGCGCCATCGTCTCGGACGACTCGGTGACCTCCGGGCAACCGATCCTGAACGCAACCCGCGGCGCGGCGCCGCACGACTGGCTGGGTCTGACCGGCGGCGCCATCGGCCAGGGCATCCCCGTGGCGATCGGCGCGGCGGTCGCCTGCCCCGGCCGCAAGCTAATTTCCCTCAATGGCGACGGGGCGGCGATGTACACGCTCCAGGGCCTGTGGACCCTGGCCCGGGAGGCCCTGGACGTCACCGTCGTCGTCTTTTCCAACCAGGCCTATCGCATCCTGGGGATCGAACTGGGCCGGGCCGGGGCGGGCAATCCCGGCCCGGCCGCCTCGCGCCTCCTGAGCCTGGACGATCCGGCCCTGAAGTGGACCGAACTGGCGCACGGCCTGGGCGTGACCGCCGTCCGCTGCGAGACGGCCGAATCCTTCGAGGCCGCGTTCGCGCGGGCCATGTCCGATCCGGGGCCGCACTTCATCGAGGCGGCGATCGCCTAGGGCTGGTGGCGGTCAGCTCTTCTTGCTGTTGCCCGGCAGGGTGCAGCCGCCGGAAATGCCCTTGGCCTCGCTGCAGACGATGGCGGCCTTGGGCGTCATCGCCTCGATCTCGAATTCGACGAAATAGCCTTGCAGGCCATCGGCGCAGGCGACCTCGATGAAACCCTTCTGGTCGGAGGTGACACCGACGGTCCGGGCGTTGGACACTACACAGGTCGCCTTGCCCAAGGTCTTAAGTTCGGCGGTGAGCTTGGGATAGGCCGCGGCCGCCTTGGTCAGGCTGCAGCGAAAGCTCTTCAGCTCCGAATGGGCGCAATCATAGACCTTCGACGCGCCCCCCGACGTAGTGGCGAAGACTCCGATGCCGCCATCGGGCCGGTTGGAACACGCCAGTTCGACGACCTCCTTGCCCGGCAGGCTGACGCCGAAGGGCGCGTAGCCCGACACCGTGCAGGGGAACCCGGCCTTCTGGGCGAGCTGGGTGTAGAGCCCGGCCTGTTCGGTCTTGGCTTGGCGCGCGTCTGTTAGCCGGCAGCCGCCATTGAGGAAGTCCGCCTGGGCGCAGTCGATGGCGCGGGTGAACGCCCCGTTGGCGGCCTGTTCGAGCACAAAGCCCTTACCGTCCTGGCAGGAGACCTCGAAATAATTGGCCCCGGACTTGGCCGCGCCCACGAAGGCGCGGTCCTTGATCGCGCACGGCTTGCCCGACGCCTTGAGCAGGGTGTCGACCACCGCCAGCTGGCTAGCGCGATCGGTGAGTTCGCATTTCACCGTGCCCGCCGGATCGTAGAGGATGCACGGATTCATCGTCACCTCCTTGTCCAGGCGCGGCGGGGCCGAGGTGGACAGGATGTAGCCGGGCCCCTCATGGCAGGCCAGTTCGAACAGGGTGTTGGTCGGCGAGTGCCCCAGCGCCCTGACCTTGTCGGGCGTGCACGGCTTGCCGGATTTGGCGATGTACGGCAGGAGGCCCGCCTTCGGGTCGGCGTTGCCCGGCAGGACGCACATCAAGCTGTTGGGCTTGCCGTCCGGCGCCGGGACGGATGTCTCCAAGCAGGTGAAAACCTGGGGCGCTTCGCCAACGGCCCCCGCCGCGACGACCACGCCTTCGTTTCCGGTGCAGGCCGCTTCGTAGAAGGTGGTCTTGACCTTGGTTTTGGGATCGACGCTCTCGCCGATCTGCCGCGCGTCCGCCAGCTTGCAGTCGAGGCCGGCGGCCTGAATGATCGCTGGGACCGCCGCCATGCCCTTGGCGCGTGTTTCCTTGGAGACCTCCGGGACCGCCGGCTTGGCGGCGGCCATCGCGGGCGCCCATCCCGTCAAGGGCGAGAAAGCCGCCAGCGTGAAGGCCAGAACAAGGCTGATGCCGATTTTCCGCATGCCGAAAATCTCCTGGGGATCCTGGTGGGCTTTCGCGCCGCTCACATGACCCGAGGGGCGTCGCGCGGTCAAGTTTGCCGGAGGCGGATTGCGTTGACTTGCGACCCGTCGTCTGATGGTGAAACCGGCATGACAGAGCGCATCACCTCGCCCTTCGGGGCCTTCACCCCCGCCCGCGACGTCGTCGCTGGCCACGACCTGGCCGGCAAGAGCGCCGTGGTCACCGGCGCGGCGACCGGCATTGGCGTCGAAACCGCCCGCGCCTTGGCGGGGGCCGGGGCGGCCGTCACCCTGGCGGTGCGAAACCGCGCCGCGGGCGAGGCGGCGGTGCAAGACATCAACCGCGCCGTGAAAAGCCAAAAAACCAGCGTCGGTTTCCTCGACCTCTCGAACCTGGCTTCGGTGCGCGCGTTCGCCGACGAATGGGGCGGCGCGCCCCTGCACATCCTGATCAACAACGCCGGCGTCATGGCCTGCCCGCTCGGCTACACCGCCGACGACCTCGAGATGCAGATCGGGACCAACCACTTCGGCCACTATCTTCTGGCGATCCTGCTGTCGCCGGCGCTGCGCCAGGGCGCCCAGGACCAGGGCCGCGCCGCCCGCGTGGTGTCCCTGACCTCCATCGGTCACCGCCGAAGCGGGGTGAACTTCGACGACCCCCACTACCGCCACCGGCTCTATGACAAGTGGGAGGCCTATGGCCAGTCCAAGACCGCCAACGCCCTGTTCGCGGTCGGCTTCCACGAGCGTTTCAAGGATGGCGGGATCACCGCTAACGCGGTCATGCCCGGCGGCATCATGACTCCCCTGCAGCGGCACCTGCCCCGCGAGGAGATGATCGCCTTCGGCTGGATGGACGAGACCGGAAAGGTCGCCCAGGGGTTCAAGACTCCCGAGCAGGGCGCCTCCACCAGCGTCTGGGCCGCCGTCGGCGCCGAGCTGGAAGGCGTCGGCGGGCTCTACCTGGAAAACTGCGCCCAGGCCGCGCCGTGGTCGAAGGAGGCCCCGTTCAGCGGCGTCATGCCCCACGCCCTCGACCCGGAGGCGGCCGACCGCCTGTGGGCCCTGTCCGCCGCGACCACGGGAGTTTCCACATGAGTCTTTCGGGCAAGACCCTGTTCATCACCGGCGCTTCGCGCGGCATCGGCCTGGCCATCGCCCTGCGCGCGGCCAGGGACGGCGCCAACATCGCCATCGCCGCCAAGACCTTCGAGCCGCACAAGCATCTGCCCGGCACCATCTATTCGGCCGCGGAAGAGGTCGAGAAGGCCGGCGGCAAGGCCCTGCCGCTGATCGTCGACGTGCGCGACGAGGCCGGCGTCGAGGAGGCGGTGGAGAAGACCGCGGCGAGGTTCGGCGGCATCGACATCTGCGTCAACAACGCCTCGGCCATACAGCTCACCGGCACCTTGGCCACCGAGATGAAGCGCTATGATTTGATGCACCAGATCAATGCGCGGGGAACCTTCCTCACATCGAAGGCCTGCATCCCGCACCTCAAGTCCGCCGCCAATCCCCACGTGCTGATGCTCTCGCCGCCGCTGGACATGGCGCCGCGGTGGTTCGGCCCTCATGTGGCCTATACGATGGCCAAGTTCGGCATGAGCCTGTGCGTCCTGGGCATGGCCGAAGAGTTCCGGGAAGACGGCGTCGCCTTCAACGCCCTTTGGCCGCGCACCGGAATCGCCACCGCCGCCATCCGCTTCGCCCTGGGCGGCGACGAAGGCCTGCGCGCCTGCCGCACCACCGCCATCATGGCCGACGCCGCCCACGCCATCTTCGAAAAGCCGGCGCGCCATTTCAGCGGCAACTTCCTGATCGACGACACCTTCCTCTACGGCGAGGGCGTGCGCGACTTCGACCAGTACCGCGTCGATCCCACCCGCCCCCTGATGGCCGACTTCTTCGTGCCGCCCGATGTTCCGCCGCCGCCCGGGGTGAAGATCGGGGCGTAGGATCGGAAAGACGACATGACAGTCTCCGTTCGCCCGGCGATCGCCGAAGACGCGGCTCTGATCCTGAGCTTCATCCGCGAACTGGCGGACTATGAGCGGCTCCTGCACGAGGTAAAAGCCAGCCACGCCGACGTCGCGGCGATCCTGTTCGCGCCGGCGCCCCGCGCCTTCTGCGACATCGCCGAGGTGGGCGGCGAGCCCGTCGGCTTCGCCTTGTGGTTCTACAGCGTCTCCACTTTCGAGGGCCGTCACGGCCTCTATCTGGAAGACCTCTATGTGCGCCCCGCCCACCGCGGGTCGGGCGCCGGCAAAGCCCTGCTGACGGCCTTGGCCCGACGATGCCTGGACGAGGGCCTGGCGCGGATGGAATGGGCGGTGCTGGACTGGAACACCCCCGCCATCGGCTTCTACGACGCCCTGGGGGCAACGGCGCGGACCGAATGGATCACCCGGCAGTTGAGGGGCGAAGCGCTGCGCCGTCTTGCGGAATAGGCCGAACCGCCCGATAGTCCGCCGATAGGCGGTCCTCCCTTTGCCGGGAGGCCAAGAGGGAACGCGGCGCGGGGACAAACGCCCCCAAATCCGCGGCTGTGCCCGCAACTGTGAGCGGCGAGAGTCCGCGTCCAATCCGGCCTCGAGGAGGGCCGGCGCCACTGGGAAACCGGGAAGGCGAGGGCGCGAAGCTCGATGACCCGCGAGCCAGGAGACCTGCCGCCGCCGTCGCTCGTCCGGGGCCCGGGTTCAGGCCATCGGCGCGGGAAGCGTTTGTCTTCCGTCGCAGCGACTTCGCCGGCCGGCGCGCCGAGCCAAGTCGCACCCGCCTCGCGGCGCCCGAGCGAGGCGACGGAGACACGCCATGGGACGCGAATTTCGCTTCCTCCCTCTCCTTCATGAGCCACCGAGCCCGCCGCCTTGCGCCCCCTCCGTCACGACGCGAGAGGGCGCCGCGCCACCTCCCCCGCTCCGCGAGGGAGGATTGAGAAAAGACGAGGGCGCGCCGCTTTCAATCCTCCCCCGCCCGCTTGCGGGGGAGGGGGACCGCGAAGCGGTGGAGGGGGCGCAAGGCGGCATCCACCTTGCCTGGAAAATCGCGTCCTGCTCATTCCCGCTGCTAGCGTTCACCCTCGCCGCCCCCGCCCTCGCCGAAACGCCGGCCCAGGTGGATGAACTCGTCGTCACCGCCACCCGGCTGCCCACCGCCTTGGACGATGCTCCCGACGCCAGGGTGATCGACGGGCCGGAGATCGAACTTCGCCAGGCCGTCTTCGCCGCCGATGTCCTGCGCCTGCTTCCCGGGCTGGCGGTCAGCGACAATGGGGCCTTCGGCGGCGCGACCAGCGTCCGCATTCGGGGCGCCTCGTCGGACAAGACGCTCGTGGTCATCGACGGCGTGGTTCAGAACGACGCCTCGCAACCCTCGGGAGGCTACGACTTCGGGGCCCTCGATCTGGCCGACATCGCGCGGGTGGAGGTGCTATCGGGGCCGCAAGGCGCCCTGTGGGGCTCCGACGCCATCGGTGGGGTGGTCTCCTTGACCACGCGCGAGGAAACCGGGTTGCGCGCGTCGCTCGAGGGAGGCTCGCTCGCCACGGTCCGGGGTTCGGTCGGGATCGGCCGGCGAAGCGAGGACTGGGCCGTGGGCGCGTCGGCAGCCGGCTACAGGAGCGACGGCGTCTCCAAGGCCGACGGATTTCCCGAGCCGGACGGCGTCGCGGAGTGGACGGCGGGGCTGGGCGGACGGGCGAGGATCTCGGGGGCCGTCAGTTTGGACGGGCGTCTGCGTTATGCGCAATCGCGCGTGGATATCGACGGCTACGCGCCCCCCGCCTTCACCTTCGGCGATACGCCGGAATACGCCACCTCACGCTCTTGGACCGGATATGCGCGCGCCACCGTGGCCGGACCGTGGGGGTTCGTCCACACGCTCACCGTCGACGACTACGACTTGGCGCGCGCCTCGCTGGGCGGCGCGTTTCCTTCGGCCTTCAAGGCCGATCGGGGCGATGTTCGCTGGCTGGCGCAAAAAGGGGCGCCCTCCGATCCATTCGGCCTGGCCGTCGGGGCCGAGCGCGACGCGACGTCCGCCACCCTGAGCGACGGCGGGCGGGCGGACTTGGGCGACACGTCGGCCTTCGCCGTAATTCACGCCCAGCCGACAGCGCCTCTTAGCCTCACCGCCAGCCTGCGCTACGACGCCCCCGACCGCTTCGCCGGGCGCGCCACCGCCCGAGCGGAAGCGGTCTACGACCTGGGCGCCGGTTTCGCCCTGACCGGAGACTGGGGCCAGGGCTTCAAGACGCCGACGATCAGCCAGATCGCCTGCGACTTCTGCTTTCCGCCGGGGCCGTCCCTGAGCCTTCGGCCCGAGCGGGCGGAAGGCTGGGACCTCGGCTTGCGCGGTCGCACGCCCGATGGCCGCTTCGAAGCCTCGCTGACCGGTTTTCGCCTGGCCGTGCGCGACCAGATCAGCTTCGGCGCCGGCCGCTACGTCAATCTGGACCGCACGCTTTCCAGCGGTGTGGAGGCCGGCGCCGGCGCGCGGCTCGGCCGAACCGTCACGGTGAAGGCGAGCTACGCCTACACCGACGCGGTCGACCAGGCGACCGGGGCGCAACTGACGCGGGTTCCGCGCAACGCCGGATCGCTCAGCCTGCTGTGGGCGGGCCGCCGGCTGAGCGGGGCCCTGACCGTGCGCGCCGAAGGCGATCAGGCGGACATCGATCCCTCCACCTTCGCGCCCGCCAGGCGTCCGGGCCTGGTGCTGGCCGATGTCGCGGCGGGCTGGCGGCTGTCGGGCCATGTCGAGCTCACCGCCCGGGTGCAGAACCTCGCCGATCGCCACTATCAGGAGGCCCTCGGCTATGGCGAACCGGGGCGGATGGTGCTGCTGGGCCTCAGGGTGCGCGACTAGGGGCGAAAATCTGACGCCTAGCGCCTCATTGTCGGCAATGGGTAGAAGCTATGTTTGTCCGGGCACCATATCCCTGGCGGTCTGCGCGATGTCTTCCATGATGTAGTTTTCCCGCCCGGTCGCCAAAGCGAGAAGCTGCATCTGCGCGATGATGACGTCCTCCTTGGACATCCCGCTGCGACCGAAGCCGTCATAAAGGAACTTCACGAGGGTGTTGACCTCACTGTCGACAGCTTCGGCCAGCCGAGGGTCTGCCTCCGCCCAGGCCCGCATAGTCGGGATGGCCTTGGTGATCGCTCCCTCCACACTTAGCGCGCGCGGATCGAAGGGTTTGTACTCGGTGCAGTAGAAGCCGAAGAAGCGCGTCGCCAGTCGCCGTGGGTCGAAATCGCGCTTGGTTCCATGGATGGCCCCCGCTTCTCTTACCAGATGGCGGATCGCGGGATCGGGTAGCCGGTAGACCAGGAGATTGAGGTCCTTCAGACGGGCTGTCGTCCTCTGGACGAACGCATAGGCCGTCCGGCTGCGCAGCCAGAGCCACACGCCGGTACCCGCCGCAACAGCGACAACTGCCGCTCCGATCAGGACCCAGGTCATCCGGCACGCCCCCGTGTTCGCGGTTGCTTAGATACATCCTAGTGGCGGCGGGAGGGTGCGCCAGCGAAAACGCCCGGCGGCTTGTTGGGCCCGAGTCTCGACTTCCGCTCTAGACTCGACGCCTGAGCGACCGCGAGCTGAGGTAGATATCGAATGCTTTGGATCGCGAGGTGAAGAGCCGCACTATGACTCCCACACGTCACCGGCGTAGCCTCCAGGCGCCTGGGAACGGCCGCGAAGACTCTCCGGCCGGGCGCGATCACTAATAGTTCTTGCGCAGTTCGTGGTTTGGAGTCATTCCGTTCTCAACATGTTGGGGTACACGAGTCGCTAGGCACAACATGGGGTGTCAGGTGTATCCCCTCAGACCCATCAACGGAGCAGCGTCATGGCCCAGCGGCCCGGTCAGAATACAGGCAAGGATGGCGGCGTCTTCCAGGAGGTTGGCCCGCGCGGCGGTCGTCGTGAGAACTTTGCGGCGGTGCCGGATAACCGGCAGCTCCCCCCGACAACGACGCCCGGGGCGGGCTGGGTACGGATCAAGCGGACCCCCGACAGTGACCGGTGAGGGCATGGGCGCGGACGACGGCGCTTACCCGCTCTCGGGAGCTGTCATCACCTTCGAGGCGGAAGCGGACGTCGCCGCAAAACGCGACGCTCTTGCCGAAAAGATCAACCGTCAGAACAGCGGCCGGTACGCTCGGTTCATCCTGGCAGCCTTGAGCGGCATACCTTGGGTCGGCGCCCTTTTGGGCGCTGGTGCGGCGTTCCATGGGGAGTTCCAGCAGGCCCAGCTCAACAAGCTGCAAAAGCTATGGCTTGAAGAGCATCAAGCGAAGCTGGCGCGGTTGGGACACACTCTCTCCACCATCACCGATCGGTTTGACGGACTAGGTGAAGACATCCAGGAGCGCATCCAGTCCGAAGAATACCTGGGCTTGATCCGCAAGGGATTTCGGTCGTGGGATCAGGCAGACACCGAGGAAAAACGCGAGTTCATCCGCAAGGTGCTGACCAACGCCGGGGCTACAAAGCTCTGCCCCGACGATCTCGTGCGGCTCTTCCTGTCGTGGATCGACGCTTACCACGAGAGCCATTTTGCCGTGATCCGGGAAATCTACCAGCGACCCGGCTCCACGCGGGCGGAGATTTGGCAAAACGTCCATGGCCATCAAGTCCGCGAGACCTCAGCCGAGGCTGACCTCTTCAAGCTTCTGGTCCGTGACTTGAGCATGGGAAGTGTTATCCGCCAGGAGCGCGCGACGGACGGGAACGGGAACTATCTTCGCCAACAGCCTGCGAAGACGCGAAGCCCCGCCAGCCTCTACCTCAAATCCGCCTTCGACGACACCGAACGGTACGTACTGACGGAGCTAGGGGAAAAGTTCGTCCACTACACCATGGATGAGATCGTGCCCCGCATGGCGAACGCTACCGAGGGGCACGCGGCTTAGGTGCTCAGACTGCTCATCGACACATGCGTATGGCTCGACATCGCCAAGGACCATCGCCAGCAGGTCACCCTCCGATATCTCGAAGAGCTTATCGAGAGCGGAGAGGTCTCCCTCCTTCTGCCGCGACAGGTAGTCGATGAATTCGACCGCAATCGTGAGCGGATCATCAAGGAAAACCAACAGAGTCTGTCGAGCATCTTCAAGCGCGTGAAGGACACCGTCAGCCGCTTCGCCAATGAGGACAACCGCGCCGCGACGCTCGCGCAGCTAAACGACGTTGACCACCGAATCGCGACGCTCAGCGAGGCAGTCGTGGGTAGCATGGAGCAGATCGAACGCCTCTTCGGACGCGCCGAGATTATCGAAGCCACAGAGCAAGTGAAGGTCCGCGCGGCGGAATGCGCCATCGCCAAACGCGCGCCGTTTCATCGGGGCAAGAACTCCATCGGCGACGCCATTCTGGTGGAAACCTTTGCCGACGCGGCAGCCATCCGCGCCGACGACGACCAATTGGCTTTCATTACGCACAACACCCGTGATTTTAGCGCCGAAGTAGGGGACGTTCGCCGGCCCCATCCGGACCTCCAAGACCTTTTTGCGGCCGACGCCATGGTCTACTCCACCGGCCTAGCCCAGGTGCTGAACGAACTACAGCCCGATCTGCTGGAGGAGGTCCGCTTCGAGCTGGAGTGGGACGGCGGGACCCCCCGGCAGCTTTCCGAGCTGATCGGGGCTGAGCGGGAGCTGTTTTATAAGGTCTGGTACAACCGTCACCTTGGGCTTCACTACCAAGTGACTGGCGGCAAGATCAAGGTCGTCTCCAAACGTGAATGGGAAAAGACCAAGGACAACTCGCGCTTCATCACCCGCGACATCTGGAAGGGTGCTCGCGCGGCCGCGAAGAAGGTTGAAGACGAGTTCGGGCACGAACTGGGGCCTTGGAGTGACTTCGAGTGGGGGATGATCAACGGCAAGCTTAGCGCCTTGCGATGGGTAATGGGCGACGATTGGGACATGCTGGACACCTGACGCGTTCTCGGATGCTACCGAAGGCTTCACAAAGCACGGCGGCGCCGTAGTCCGCAGGGCATGAAGCGAGCCCCCCTCGCAGAAGGGCAATTATCGCGTTATAGGCGGCGGAAGGGATTAACCAGCTGCGGTGCCACCTGGGGAAATGTCAGCTTTCGATGCCGACCTGCGGGCCACCGCGAACGTCAATTTTCGTAGGCCCCAACGGAAAGCTATTGGCGCACGACAGCCCGAACCAACCGGCGCTCCGGGACGGCGCACACGACACGCACGGCGGTCCTAGGCCGCCGCCCACCGCGTGGCTTCCAGCGCCGCGGGGTTCTCCAGGGCCATGCCGTCCCATTCGAGCTCCGGCGGCGGGCTGGCGGCGGCGGCGATGACGGCGGAAAGCTCGGCGGCCGTCGCCGCGCCGACGATCACGGCGTCGGCCTCGGGGCGGGAGAGGGCGAAACCCAAGGCGGCCTGGAGCGGGTCGCTGCGGCCCTCCGCGATCATTCGGCGCGCCCGCGACAGGCGGCTGATCGCCGCTGCTCCGAGATGGCTGGGGGCGCGGTCGGGGGGCAGGAACAGCAGGCCGTTGAGGAAGATCGAGCGCAGATGAACCTCGACGCCCAGGTCGCGCACCGCGGCCAGGCTCCCGTCCACCAGCAGGCGCTGGTCGAGCAGGCTGGCAGGCGCCTGGATGATGTCCGGGTGAAACCGCCGGGCCAGTCCGGCGGGGTCGTCCGAGGCATAGGCCGAGATGCCCACGCGGGCGAACAGCCCCGCGTCCCGCAGGGCTTTGAGGCGTTCCCACAGCGCCACGCCCCAGGGAGAGAAGAGATCGCCCGCGGACTGAACGATGATCGCGTCGGCGTGGGCGAGGCCAAGTCGCGCCAGGGAAGCCCGCGCCTCGGCTTCCACGAAGTCGGGCCCACGATCGCCACGCGCCGCCTTGATCATCACGCCAAAGGGCGCCGGCCTGGCCATGACCGCGCCCAGCACCGCTTCGCCGTGGGTCGACGCGGCGCCGGCGTCGAGGACGGCGAGCCCCGCGCGGGCGGCGACGGCGAGGATGTCCCGCACCTCGGCTTCGGGCGCCCGCCCCCGCGCCGGAGCGCCGCTGTCGAGGCCGAACTGCGCCGTGCCCAGACCGAGCTTGGAGATCAATGGGTGCATGAGATAAGGACGTCGTCCGTACGGGGCCACGCGGCAATTCGCGCCCCGAGCCTTACGCGTCAGAGCGTAAAGAAGCCGTATCGAGAGCCTTGATGGATGGTTAACTGGGCCCGGGGCCCCCGACTTGGCCTCTAGAGCGCGCGGTCCGAGCATCCGGCCGCCCGCGCGGCGGCCAGCGCCTCGGCGAAACGGCTGACGTCGAAACGCCGCGGACGGGTCGCCCAGGAGGCGCGAATATCGACCTGCTTGGCGCCCTTGAGCCATGAGACCGGCAGGGCGACATCGCCGCCGGCGGGGTCGTCTATCCAGCCGCGCCGGGGAAAGAATCCCCGCGCCTGGACCTCGCTGAACCCTTCGGCGACCGGCCGGGCCGGCGCGCCGTCGATTCGAACATAGGCGTGGGTGGTGTCGCGAGGGGGGCCGAGGCGGAAAATCAAGGCGTCACGGCGAAACCGCATGGTCTTGGTGGCCAGGGAACAGGAGAGGGCGCCCGTGAAGGTGTCGCTATACGTCCGCAGGCTCCAGCCGGCCGCGGTGAAATGCCGCTTGACAATCTGAACCCGGGGAGGGCGCTGAACGGGGGGGTGGCGGTGAAACCGGTTGGCGTGACCCGACAGGGCGATGGCCAAGGCGGCGGCGATGATCATCGGCTTGCTCCCCCGATCCGGAAGCTCGCTATCTGCACGGAGTTTGCGCCCTCGCCAAGGGCTGGGCGGCGGGACCTCTAGCCCAAACGCCCCAATGGCAGGACATCCACCGCCTCGCCGGCCGCGGCGGCGGGCGCGCCGGGCGTCCGGCGCAGCAGGGCGTCGGCATTGGCGAACACGCTGACCAGCGACGAGTCCTGATCGTCGAAGGCCTCGGCGACGAGAAGGCCATCGGGCGCGTGGGTGAGCCGCGCCCGCATCCAGTGCTCGCGGGCGCCGTTGGCGCTCAGAGCCGTCGCCGTCCGCGCCGTGACCAGTCTCACCGCCGGATCGGATCCCTGCAGAGTCGCGATCAGGGACCGCAGGAACAGTTCGGCGCAGACCAGGGCCGAGGCGGGGTTGCCCGGCAGGCCCAGGAGTTTGCGGCCATCGCCGAGAATGCCAAACCAGGTCGGCTTGCCGGGCCGTAGGGCCACGCCTTCCACGCGAAGAGCCAGGCCCAGCCGCGCCATGGCCGGCTTGACCAGATCATGATCCCCCACCGAGGCGCCGCCCACGGTGACGATGAGATCGCACGCCACGTTCTCCACCGCGCCCGCGGTCGCCGCCACGTCGTCGCCCACCGGGCGCAGAGCCAGGGCCTCTCCCCCCCACGCGTCGACCAGGGCGCAAAGGGCCGCGGACCCTGAGTTGAAGATCTGGAAAGGCCCCGGCGAGCCGCCCGGCTCGACCACTTCCTCGCCCGTGGAGAGGATGGCCACCCTCGGCCGGCGCGAGACCCGAAGCATGGCCAGGCCGGCGGCCGCGGCCAGGGAGAGGCGCCAGGGGTCCAGGCGCGCGCCGGCGGCCAGCAGCCGGTCCCCGGCCCGGAAATCCTGGCCCGCGGGGCGGACGTGGCGCGGCTCGCCGACCGCCGGAATGACCACACGGTCGCCGTCCCTTCGGGCGTCTTCCTGGATGACCACGGCGTCGGCGCCGGCCGGGACCGCCGCGCCGGTGAAGATGCGCACCGCCTCGCCCGGACCCAGCGCGCCGGCGAAACCGCGGCCCGCGGCGCTCTCGCCAATGATCCTCAGGGCGCCCGGCCCGTCGGCGGCGCGCACCGCCCAACCGTCCATGGCCGAGGCGGCGAAAGGGGGCTGGTCGCGCGCGGCGACGATGTCCGTCGCCAGAACCCGTCCCAGCGCGCGGGCCAAGGGAACCGCCTCGGCCTCCAGCGACGCCGCGGCGGCGAGCATGCGCGAGCGCGCTTCCTCGACGCTGAGCAGCTTCACGGGCCGCGCCAATCGCCGGACGCGCCACCGCTCTTTTCCACCAGCCGCACCGCTTCGATGGTCATCCCGCGTTCGGCGGCTTTCAGCATGTCGTAGATGGTGAGGCACGCCACCGCCACCGCCGTCAGGGCCTCCATCTCCACCCCGGTCGGGCCGGTGGTCTTGACCCGCGCGGTGACGCAAAGGCCCTCCTCGGCCGCCTCCACGGTCACTTCGACTTTAGTGAGGGCCAAAGGGTGGCAGAGGGGTATCAGCTCGGCGGTCCGCTTGGCGGCCATCACCCCGGCGATCTCGGCGACCGCGCGCACGTCGCCTTTCCTCGCCTCGCCCGACAGGGCCAGGGCCAGGGTTTCGCGCGACATGCGCACCAGGCCCCGCGCCAGCGCCGATCGCTGCGTCGCCGGCTTGGCCGAGACGTCGACCATGCGCGCGCGGCCTTCGGCGTCGAGATGGGTGAGGCGGCTCATGCCTCCAGCAGCCGGGGCATCAGTTCGACCAGGTTGCAGGGCTTGTGGCGGCTGTCGAGCTGGGGGGCGATGACCTTGTCCCAGCCGTCGCGCACCGCGCCATTGGAGCCTGGCAGGCAAAAGACGAATACGCCGTCGATCAGGCCCGCCAGGGCGCGCGACTGCAGGGTCGACAGGCCCACCGACTGATAGCTGACTAGGTGAAAGATCACCGAAAAGCCCTCGATGCGCTTGTCGAACAGCGGCTCGATGGCTTCGGGCGTGACGTCCCGGCCGGTGAGGCCGGTGCCTCCGGTGGTGACGATGGCGTCGATCGCGCCCGACGCCGCCCAGGATTTCACCCGGGCGCGGATGACGTCGACATCATCGGCCACGATTCCCCGGTCCGCCAGCACATGCCCCGCCCCGGCCACCCGCTGCGCCAAAAGATGGCCGGAGGTGTCGCTCTCCTCGTCGCGGGTGTCCGAAATGGTCAGGACCGCCACCCGAACCGGGCTGAACGGCGCGGCCGGGTCGTAGCGGCCCCCGGGGGCGAGGGTGGGCGTCATGGGCGGGTCCCGAGAGTTTCCTCCCTCCCCTTCATGGGGAGGGACAGGCCGCGTAGCGGCCAGGGTGGGAAAGTGGGGGGTAATCCGCGAGCGTCGCGGGTGATCCGGACAGCCCCACCAGGATCGCTTCGCGATCGTCCCTCCCCATGAAGGGGAGAGAGGGATTTCACGCAGTCACCCATCCCCTACTCCCACCTCTGGATGTCGGCCAGATCCCGCGCCGACGGTTCCACCCAGCGCGATCCTTCGGCGCCATGCTCCTTTTTCCAGAGCGGCGCGCGCGACTTCAGATAATCCATGAGGAAATCGCAGGCCTCGAAAGCCTCGCGACGATGGGCGGCGGCGGTTAGGACCAGCACGATCGCTTCGCCGGGCGGGATCGCGCCGACCCGGTGGATGACCCAGGCATCGTGCAGATCGAAGCGTGCCGCGGCCGCCGCCGCCATTTTGCCGATCTCGGCTTCGGTGAATTCGGGATAGGCCTCCAATTCCAGCGTGGTGGCCTGGCCCTCTTCGCCCCGGGCGAGCCCCAGGAAACTGGCCACGGCGCCGGTTCGTTTGCGCCCCTGGCAGAATCGGTTGAGTTCGGCGCCGGGATCGAAGGGCTGGTCGGTGAGCCGGATCATCCGCCGCTCATCGGGGGCAGGAAGGCCACCTCGGCCCCGTGGGCCAGGGCCACGTCGCCGCTGACCAGGTTCCGGTCCACCGCCGCCCGGACGCCGGGTGCGTCCAGCGCCGACGCCAATCGGGCGTCTTGGCCGGCGATCAGGGATTTGAGGGCGAAAAGCGTGGCGGGCGCGGGATCGAACGCGCGCTCCCGCCAGCCGGCCAGATCGCGCAGTCGCCCGAACAGGAGCACCCGCGCCATCCCCCGTCAGCCGCCGGTGGTCGACATGTGGCGCGACACCGACGGCGCCGCGCCCCGATCGATGCGGAAGTCATGGCCCTTCGGCTTGTCGCCGATCCCCTGGCCAATGAGGCCGGCCAGTTCGGCGTCGCAAGCGCCGGCGCGCAGGGCCGCGCGCAGGTCGGTGGCGTCCTCCTGGCCCAGGCAGGTGTGCAGGGTCCCGGTGCAGGTCAGGCGCACACGGTTGCAGCTCTCGCAGAAGTTGTGGCTCAAGGGCGTGATGAAGCCCAGCCGCCCGCCGGTCTCGGCCACCTCCACATAACGCGCCGGCCCTCCGGTCGCGGCCGCCACATCGCGCAGGGTCCAGAAGCTCTCCAGATCGCGGCGCACCTCGGCAAGGGAGAGGAACTGGTCGGTGCGGTCCTCGTCGATCTCGCCCATGGGCATGGTCTCGATCAGGGTGATGGCGAAGCCTCGGGCGTGCGCCCACGCGATGAGGGCGGGGATCTCCGCCGCATTGTCCCGCGCCAGGGCCACGGCGTTGATCTTGACCTTCAGCCCCGCCGCCCGCGCCGCCTCGATTCCCGCCTGGACCTGGGCCAGATCGCCGCCGCGCGTCAGCCGCGCGAAGAGATCGGGCCGCAAGGTATCCATCGACACATTCACCCGCCTGATCCCCAGCCGCGCCAGATCGGGCGCGAACCCCGCCAGGCGCGTACCGTTGGTGGTGAGGGTGAGTTCGTCCAGGGCGCCGCTCTTCAGGTGGCGCGACAGGGCCTCGACGAGGGTGAGCACCCCCTTGCGCACCAGCGGTTCACCGCCGGTGAGGCGCAGCTTGCGCACCCCCAGGTCCACGAACACCGAGGCGACGCGGTCGAGCTCTTCGAGGGTCAGCACCTCCGCCTTAGGAAGGAAGCGCATGTGCTCGGCCATGCAGTAGACGCATCGCAGATCGCAGCGGTCGGTGACCGAAAGGCGCAGATAGCTCACCTTCCTGCCGAGGCCGTCGGTCAGCGGGCTTCGGAGCTCCACGGGGGCGATCGTCGCTTGCATGGCGGGAGCGTCGTAGGGTGTCATGGCAAACCGAACATAGGGGGAAAACCGCCGTGGCGACAGGGGGCGAGGCCGTATCGGCCCTGGAGGCCGTCGTCCTGGCGGGGGGCGCCGGCTCACGCTTCGGCGGCGCCAAGCTCATCGCCCCTTGGCGCGGGGGCGTCTTGATCGACGGGGCGCTGGCCGCCGCCTTCGCCGCGCCGGCCAGGTCGGTCTGGGTGGTCACCGGCGCCGACCCCGGGGTCGCGGAGGCGGCGCGAGGCTTCGCGGGACGCGCGGGCCAGGCTTCGCGCCTGCGCCTCGTTCATGCCCTGGGCCACGCCGAGGGCATGGCCGCCACCCTGCGCGCCGGCATCGCGGCCCTGCCGGCCGACGCCGGCGGCGCCTTCGTCTTCCTGGGCGACATGCCCCTGGTCCCGCACGCGATTCCGCCTCGCCTGGCCGAGGCCCTGGCGAACGGCGCGCGGGCGGCGGCGCCGGTGTTCGAAAACAAACGCGGCCACCCGGTGCTGTTCGGGCGGGCGCTGTTCGCGGCCCTGATGGCGCTGAGCGGCGACGAAGGCGCGCGGGCCGTGCTGCGCGGGCTCGGGAGCGGCTTGGCCATGGTCGAGACGCTTGATCGCGGGGTCTTGTTCGATATGGATGTGGTCGAGGACTTGGGCCTGGAATGATCGACCACAATGATTCAGATCAGCGACGCGCGACCAAGGCAGCCGCTCTGGATCGCCTTCGCGACGCCTTGATTCACGGCGTCTCAGGCGGGCCGCCGCGCGCCGCTAGGAGCGCCGCGGAAATCAAGGCCGCGGGCAGAGCGCGCCTAACCAGCCTTCGTAGCGCTTGAGCGGGACGCCGGCCGGGCTTCACCGCCAGTCGAACCCTTAGCATCCGAAGGTCCAGATGATCTTGCCGTCCCACCAACCCCCACCGTCATCCCGGCCGCCGCGGAGCGAAGCGGAGCAGAGAACCGGGACCCAGTTGACCGGGCGAAGCGACCGCCATGGCAAACGGCGCTCCCGGTCCCCTAGGCCCCGGATCGTCGCTGCGCTTCGCTTCGCTGCCGTCCGGGGTGACGGTGGGGGGAAATCGAGCGAAGTGATTCACCCGTGGCGACCATGCCCTACCCCTTGACGAACGGCAGGCTCGTGGTCGGCTTGCCGGTGAGGGCCAGCAGGGCGTTGGCGACGGCCGGGGCGATCACCGGAGTGCCCGGCTCGCCGACGCCGGAGGGCTTGGCGGTCGAGGGGAGGATATAGGTTTCCACCATCGGCGCTTCGCTCATCCGCAGGACGCGATAGGTGTCGAAGTTCTTCTGATCCACCACTCCGTCCTTGAGGGTGACCCGGCCGAAGAGGGCCGCGGCGAGGCCCAGGCAGGTTCCGCCCTCCATCTGGGCGGCGACCTGATCGGGCGACACCGCGATGCCGCAGTCGATGGCGGTGACCACGCGACCGACCTTGGGGACCCCGCCATCCAGCTTGACCTCGGCGATCTGGGCCACCACCGAGCCGAAGCTCTCGTGCACTGCGACGCCGCGGCTCCAGCCGGCAGCCGGCGCGGGCCCGGCCTTTTCCACCGCCAGGTTCAGGACCGCTAGGTGGCGGCCCGCGCCGGCCTTGGCGTAGAGCGCCCGGCGATAGTCGACCGGGTCCTTGCCCGCCGCCTCGGCCAACTGATCGATCGTGTGCTCCATGACGAAGGCGGTGTGGGTCGCCCCCACCGACCGCCACCACAGCACCGGCACCCCGACCTCGGGCAGGATCGCCTGACCGTCCACCACCGGCGTCGCCTTCAGGTAGGGCGAGCCCTTGGCCCCCTCCACCGCCGTCTCGTCCAGGCCGCCACCGCCCATGGGCGAGCCCTTCATCAGTGACTGGGTGACGATCCGATGGCGCCAATGGGCGGGATAACCGTCGGCGCCCAGGCTCACCTTCACCGCGTGGTGGGTGAGGGGCCGGTAGTAGCCGGCGGTC
Organism: Caulobacterales bacterium; assembly: GCA_038323535.1. Taxonomy (GTDB): domain Bacteria; phylum Pseudomonadota; class Alphaproteobacteria; order Caulobacterales; family Caulobacteraceae; genus Acaudatibacter. The sequence continues at coordinate 15,092 of JBBQGZ010000011.1, read as the reverse complement.
ATGTCGTCCTCGCGGGTCCACACCAGCTTCACCGGCCGCCCGCCGCCGACGTGCTTGGCGATGTGGACGCATTCGGAGACATAGTCCGACTGGAAATTGGCTCGCCGACCGAACGAGCCGCCGGCGAACAGGGTCTCGATCTGGACCGAGCCTGGCAAGGCGCCGGCGATCTTGGCCGTGTTGAGCTGGTCCATGGTCGGGATCTGTGAGCCGAAGGTGAGCTTATTCTTGCCGCCGCCGATCTCGGCCACGCAGTTCATCGGCTCCATGGCGGCGTGGGCGAGGTAAGGGAAGTCGTAAGCGATCTCCACCACCTGGCCGGCTGCCGGCGCGGCGCCGCCGACCGCCCCGTGACTGTCGAAAACCTGCCATTTGAGATCGCCCGGGGGCTGGCTCTTGCCGGACGCCAGGGCTTGGTAGCCCGCGAGGATGGCGTCGGAGCCGCGCCGTTCGGCCTTGGCGTCGTCCCATGTCACTTTCAGCGCTTCGCGCCCCTGGCGCGCGGCCCAGGTGTTTTGCGCCGTCACCGCGACGCCGGTGGGAATCTGGAAGACGTCGACCACGCCCGGAACTTTCCTGGCCGCCGCGGCGTCGAAGCTCTTCACCTTGCCGCCGAATCTGGGCGCGTGGGCGACCATCGCGACCAGCATGTTGGGTAGCTGGACGTCCTGGGTGAAGCGGGCGGTCCCGGTGGATTTGGCGAGGCTGTCCTTGCGCTTGACCCGGTCGGTGCCGATCAGGGTGAAGGTGCGCGGATCCTTGAGCACGGGCGCGGCGGGGGGCGTGACCTTGGCGGCGTCCGCCACGAGGTCGCCGAAACGCGCCGACTTGCCGGACGGGTGGGAGACCACCCCATCCTTGACCGTGACCTCGCCCGCCGCAACCTTCCACCGGGTGGCGGCGGCGGAAACGAACATGGCGCGAGCGGCGGCGCCGACCGCGCGCAGCTGCGGCCAGGAATTGGCGATCGCCGAAGAGCCGCCCGTGCCCTGCACCCCCATGCCGAGGTTCTGATAGACCTTGGCGATGGCCGGGGCCTGGACGACCTTGACCTGGTCCCAGTCGGCGTCGAGCTCCTCGGCGACGATCGCCGCCAGGCCGGCGTGATTGCCCTGGCCAAACTCGATGTGCTTGGAAACCACCGTCACCACCCCGTCCGGCGCGATGCGCAGGAACGGGCCGAAGGCGCCGAAATGGCTGTCGTCGGCGCCGATGGAGAGCAGATTGGCCGGCGAGCAGCCGATCAGGAGGGCGCCGCTGGCGGCGACGGCGGAGACCACAACCACCTCGCGGCGGGAGGGATGGGCGGGATCGAAGGCCTTGACCGGAGCGTTCATCGATTTGGCCTTTCTCACGCCGCCGTGGCGACGGCGGGGGCCGCGGCGGCGTCCTTGATCGCGGCGCGAATCCGCTGATAGGTCCCGCAGCGGCAGATGTTGCCGTCCATGGCCGCGTCGATGTCCCCGTCCGACGGGCGCGGCGTCCTGGCCAGCAAGGCGGCGGCCGACATGATCTGGCCCGACTGGCAATAGCCGCACTGGGGCACGTCGAGCTTCACCCAGGCAATCTGGAGGGGGTGGGCGCCGCCTAGGCCTTCGATGGTGGTGATCTTGACCCCGTCCAGGGATCCGATCGGGGTCTGGCAGGAACGGATCGCCTTGCCGTCGGCGTGCACGGTGCACGCGCCGCAGGCCGCGATCCCGCAGCCGTACTTGGTTCCGGTGAGCTTCAGCTCGTCGCGCAGGACCCACAGCAGGGGGGTGTCGGGCGCGGCCTCCACGCTGACGCTCCTGCCGTTGATGTCCAGGGTCCGGGCCATGATCGCTCCCCACGGGGTCGTGTCTGAACGATGTTAACTTGGAATCCGCGCCCCGCAAAGCGCCGGTCGCGCCGAGGGCCCGCCGGCGTTAGGGTGGCGCGATGGATGCCTTTCCCGCTTTCTTCCCTTTGCGCGGGCGCCGGGTGGTGATCGCCGGCGCCGGCGCGGGCGCGGCGGCCAAGGCGCGGCTCTTCGAGGGCTCGCCGGCCGACGTCGTGCGCCTGACCGGCGAGGCGGCCCTGGACGCCAAAGGATATGCCGGCGCGGCGCTGATCTTCGTGGCCGGCGACGACGAGGCCTTCACCCAGGCGGCCGTGACGGCGGCGCGGCCGAGCGGCGCGCCCCTCAACGTCGTCGATCGGCCGGAGCTTTCCGATTTCCACACCCCGGCGATCATCGATCGCGGGGCGGTGGTGGCGGCGATCGGAACGGCCGGCGCCGCGCCCGTCCTGGCTTCCCTCCTGCGGGTCGAGATCGAGGCGCGCATCCCCGAGCATGCGGGGCCGATCGCGGGGCTGCTGGGCGACCGTCGGGAGGCTCTCAAGCGCGCCTTTCCCGACCTCGCCGCGCGCCGGGCCTTTCTGCGCGCCGTTCTCGCCGGGCCGGCGGCCGAGGCGGCGAGGGCCGGCGACCTGCCCCTCGCGTCCGCACGGCTCGAAGCCGCGATCGCTGAGGGCTGGACGGCGGTGGGGCGGGTGACCTTCATCGAGCCGGCGGAGGCCGACGATCTCATTTCCCTGCGCGCGGCGCGGGCGCTCAACATCGCCGACGTGGTGCTGATGGCGGGCGGCGGCGGCGAGGCCCTCCTGGCCAGCCATGGGCGGCGCGATGCCGAGCGCCTCGCCCCAGAGGCGGCCTGCGCTGAGGCGTTCGCGGCCCTCGCCCGCGCCGGCCGGCTGGTGGCCGTGGTCGGCGCCGTCGCCGACCCGGCCCTGGTCGCCGATCTGGCGCGCCGGGGGATCGCCGTCGAGGTGCTCGCTCCGGCGCCGGCGCCGTGACTCTGCTGGGGCCGGAAGACCTCCAGGCAGTTTTGTTGTCGCTCAAGGTGGCGGCCACGGCCACCGCCGCCGGCCTGCCCATCGCCCTCATCGTCGCTTACGCCCTGGCGCGCGGGCGATTCGCGGGCCGGAGCCTGCTGGACGCCGTCACCCATCTGCCCCTGGTGCTGCCGCCGGTGGCCACCGGCTACGCCCTGCTGGTCCTCCTGGGTCACCGCGGGATGCTGGGCCGCGGCCTGGAGACGATCGGCGTCGTGTTCGCCTTCCGCTGGACCGGCGCGGCCCTGGCGGCGGGGATCATGGCTTTTCCGCTCATGGTGCGGCCCATCCGTCTCTCGATCGAAGCCATCGACCGTGAAGTCGATGAAGCCGCCCGCACCCTGGGCGCGGGGCCGCTGGTCCGCTTCTTCCGCATCACCGTGCCCCTGGCCGCGCCGGGGCTGGCGGCCGGCGCCGTGCTGGGCTTCGCCAAGGCCCTGGGCGAATTTGGCGCCACCATCACCTTCGTCGCCGCCATCCCCGGGGAGACCCTCACCCTGCCCACCGCCATCTATCAGGCGACCCAGTCTCCCGGCGGCGAATCCCGCGCGGCAGCCCTGTGCGTCATCGCCGCCGCCATCGCCATCACCGCGGTGCTGGTCAGCGACACCGTCAGCCGCGGCGTGGCGAACCGGCGGGGGGGATAGCCGATCAGCCCTCGATCGATCGCCCTCGGGTTTCCGGCAACAGGAACGGCAGGGTGACCACGCTGATCGCGGTGAAGACCACCGGGTACCAGAGGCCCGAATAGATGTTGCCGGTGGCGGTGACGATGGCGAAGGCCGTGACCGGGACGAAGCCGCCCACCCAGCCGGTGCCGATGTGGTAAGGCAGGGACAGGGCCGTATAGCGGATGCGGGTGGGAAAGAGCTCCACCAGGGCGGCGGCCATGGGACCATAGAGCGCCGTGGCCGCGACCACGAAGATCATCAGCACCCAGAACAGGCCCCAGAAGTCGACCCCGGCCGGGTCGGCCTTGGTCGGATAGCCGGCCGCCTTCAGGGCCGACGCCAATTCCGCCCTGACCCTTTCCGCCGCCGCCTTCTGCGCCGGCGCCGGCGGGCCGGCCGCCTCGCGCGAGACCACATCCAGGGCGCCGATTCGCACCCGCGCCACGGCCCCGGCGGGCGCCGCCTGGTTGTCGTAGGAGACACCGGCGTTGGAAAGCGCGCTCTTGGCGATGTCGCAGGAGGTCGCGTAACGGGCCTTGCCGGTGATGTCGAACTGCAGTGAGCAGCGAGCCGGATCGGCGATCACCACCACCGGGGTGCGCGCCTGGGCCGCCTCCAGGGCCGGATTGGCCAGGTGGGTCATGGCGTGAAATCCGGGAAAGAAGGCCGCCAGGGCCAGGGCCATGCCGCCCCACATCACCCACTTGCGGCCGACCTTGTCCGACAGCCAGGCGAAAAAGACATAGAGCGGCGCGCTGGCGACGGTGATCAGGACCAGCAGCTTCGTCCCGGTGATCGGGTCGATCTTGAGGAACCGTTCGAGGAACACCTGCTCGGCGTAGAAGAACAGGGTGTACCAGGCCGCGCCCTGGGCGCTCATGATGGCGATGAGCGCCACCAGCACGATCTTGAGGTTCTTCCACTGGCCGAAGGCTTCGGCATAGGGGGCCCGGCACTGGTTTCCCGCCGCCTTCAGACGGGCGAAGGCGGGGCTCTCGGTGAGTTTCAGCCTGATCCAGATCGAGATCGCCAGCAGGCCGGCGGAGAGCAGGAACGGCAGGCGCCAGCCCCCCGCCCAGCCGGCGTCGGTGAACCGCGCCTCGCCCATCAAGGTGCGGGCGGCGAAGATCACCCCCAACGCCCCCACCAGGCCGAACGCGGCCGAGGTCTGGATCCAGCCGGTCGTCGCCCCGCGCCGGCCACTCGGCGCATGCTCGGCCACGAAGATCGCCGCCCCCCCGTACTCGCCGCCCAGCGCCGTGCCCTGGATGATCCGCATCAGGATCAGCAACACCGGCGCGATCGGCCCCGCCTGGGCGTAGGTCGGCAGAAGGCCGATGGCGAAGGTGGCGGCGCCCATCATCGTCACCGTGACCAGGAAGGCGCCCTTGCGCCCGATGCGGTCGCCCACCCGGCCGAAGGTCAAGGCCCCGAGCGGCCGGAAGAAGAATCCCGCCCCGAACAGGGCCAGCGCCGCCAGCAGGCCGGACGTCGGGTCCAGGGCCGAGAAGAAGTTCTTGGCGATGGTGGGGGCGAGGGTCCCGAAGACGAAGAAGTCGTACCACTCGAACGCCGTCCCCGCCGAAGAGGCGGCGATCACCGTGCGCATGGAGGCGGCTCTTGGCGGAGTCTCCCCCTGCGTTAGCGTACCCCCCATGACGCCCGCCCCTTCCCTAGAACGCGCTCTCGCCGGTGATGGCGCGGCCGAGGATCAGGGCGTGGACGTCGTGGGCGCCTTCATAGGTGTTCACCGTCTCCAGGTTCGCGGCGTGGCGCATCACATGGTACTCGCCGCTGATTCCGTTGCCGCCGTGCATGTCTCGCGCGACGCGGGCGATGTCCAAGGCCTTGCCGCAGTTGTTGCGCTTCATCAGGCTGATCGCCTCGGGCACCCAGGCCCCCTGGTCGATCAGACGCCCCAGGGCCAGCGCGCCCTCGTAGCCCAGCGCGATCTCGGTCATCATGTCGGCCAGCTTCTTCTGCACCAGCTGGCGCGCGCCGAGCGGGCGGCCGAACACCTGGCGGGCGGCGACATAGTCGCGGGCGGCGTGCAGGCAGAACTCCGCCGCCCCCATGGCCCCCCAGGCGATGCCGTAGCGGGCCTTGTTGAGGCAGGAGAAGGGGCCCTTGAGGCCGCGCGCATCCGGCAGCAGCCCCTCCTCGGGCACGAACACGTCGGCCAGGGCGATCTCGCCGGTGACCGAGGCGCGCAGCGACAGCTTGTTTTCGATCTTCGGCGTGGTCAGGCCCTCGGCCCCTCGCTCCACCAGGAATCCGCGGATCACGCCGTCGAGTTTGGCCCACACCAGGGCCACGTCGGCGATCGGCGCATTGGTGATCCACATCTTGGCGCCGTTGAGGACGAAGCCGCCGTCCACGGCCCGGGCGACCGTGCGCATGGACGCCGGATCGGAACCGCCGTCGGCCTCGGTGAGGCCAAAGCAGCCGATGATCTCGCCCTTGGCCATAGGGGGCAGCCAGCGCCGCCGCTGCGCCTCCGAGCCGAACGCGTGGATGGGGTACATGACCAGGGAGGACTGCACGCTCATCGCCGAGCGATAGCCGCTGTCCACCGCCTCGATCTCCTTGGCGATCAGGCCATAGGCGACGTGATTCACCCCGGCGCAGCCGTATTCTTCCGGCAGGGTCGGGCCCAGGAATCCCAGGGCGCCCATTTCGGTCATGATCTCGCGGTCGAAGCGCTCCTCGGCATAGGCGCTCACGACGCGCGGCAGCAGCCTGTCCCGCGCGTAGGCCCTGGCCGCCTCCCCGATCATCCGCTCGTCTTCGGTGAGGCGCGAGGCGAGGTCGAGGGGATCGTCCCAGCGGAAGGTCTTGGCGGTCGCGCCGGCGTCGAGGGGCATGGGCTAAGGACTCCCTGAAGTGTCGCGATCTTATGACGCGCCCAAGGCGGATCGCAAAGCAGGGTCAAGCCGCCCGGACGCCGCAAAACCCCACTTTCCCGCCGCCTCGGTCCGTGCCACGCTCCGGCCGGTCAAATCACATCGTCGAGGGGGAAATCACATGCGTATGACTCAGCGTCTCGCGGCGGAGTTCATCGGCACCTTGTGGCTAGTGCTGGGCGGGTGCGGCGCCGCCGTCCTGGACGCCGCTTTTCCCGGCCTCGGCATCGGCTTCGCCGGCGTCGCTCTGGCCTTCGGCCTGACCGTGCTGACCATGGCCTATGCCGTCGGCCACGTTTCCGGCGCCCACTTCAACCCGGCGGTCACTGTGGGCCTGTGGGTGGGCGGGCGGTTTCCGATCCGCGATGTCGTTCCCTATATCCTGGCGCAGGTCCTAGGCGGAATCGCCGGCGCGGGCATCCTCTATGTCATCGCCACCGGCCAAGCCGGCTTCGACATGGCTGGTGGCTTCGCCTCAAACGGCTATGGCGATCATTCGCCGGGCCACTATTCGATGATCGCCTGCGCGGTCACCGAGGTGGTCATGACCTTCGGCTTTCTGTTCGTGATTCTAGGATCCACCCACGGCAACGCGCCCAAGGGTTTTGCGCCGATCGCCATCGGGCTTTGCCTGACCCTGATCCATTTGATCAGCATTCCGGTGACCAACACCTCGGTCAACCCGGCCCGCAGCCTCGGCCCGGCGCTGTTCGAAGGCGGCTGGGCCCTACAGCAGCTGTGGCTGTTCTGGGCGGCGCCGATCGTCGGCGCGGCCGTGGCCGGGGCCGTCTATCGCTGGGTCGGCGGAACCGAGAACCCGGCCCCGGTGGAGGTGCGGGGCGACAGCTAGCGGATAAAATCTGACACTTGAGATGGGGTCGACCGCGTAGCCTGTCGGTCCAGCGAACGTCCGCTTCTCGGCGGTGCGTCAAGAGCGGTAGTCGACCCACAGCGGACCTCGCGGATGGCCACAAAGCCCTGATCGCGGTTAGGCTGGCGAGGTAGCGGGCAACATCGTAGTCGGCTTCGCCATTGAGGGTGGCGCGGCCGTTGGAGAAGAAGCGGGCGGTATTGACGCAAGTATCCTCCCCCCCCCCTCGACGCCATGCTTGTCAACGCGGGCGGTTTTCAAACTGAGACACTACCCCGCCGGGCGCCGCAAGACGCAGGCGCCGGCGCGTGATATGCTGAGATCGGTGTGGGAGGGATGCTCGGTGCGCCTGCTGGCCCTGGCCGTCTCGATGGGGTTACTGGCCGCGTCGGCGTCCGTGGCCGAGGCGCCTTCTGCGGCGAAGCTCTCGTTGACACCCTGCCAGGTCCCGGGCGGGGCGGAAGTCGTCCGCTGCGGGCGCCTTGAGGTTCCGGAGAACTGGAGGAGGCCGGCCGGGCGCAAGATCGGGTTGAACATCGTCATCCTGCCCAAGACCGGCTTGGGCCCGCAAGCGGCGCCGGTGGTCTGGCTCGAAGGGGGGCCGGGCGTGCCGGGCACGGCGACCGCGGCCCTCTATTCGGGGGAGCTCAGGTTCCATCGCGAGCGGCGCGCCGTCGTTCTCTTCGACCAGCGCGGCACGGGCGCCTCCAATCCGCTGCATTGCCCCAAGACCGAGCGGAGGTCGCCGCTGGCGGACATGTGGGAGGCGGGCAACGTGACGGCGTGCCGGCGCGCCCTGGAGGCCAAGGCGGACCTCGCCCAATACACCACCGAGGCCGCAGTCCGGGACCTGGACGCCATCCGCGCCGCGCTCGGCTACCAGAAAATCGATCTCATGGCCCTGTCGTACGGGACCCTGCTGGCCCAGGCCTACATGAAGCTTTATCCGGCCCAGGTCCGCTCGGCCGCGCTCATCGGCACCGTTCCGCTGGGCGAAAAGCTCCCCCTCGACCACGCCGCCAACGGCGAGTTGGCGCTGGGCGAGGTGTTCCAGGACTGCCGGGCGGACCGGGCCTGCAACGACGCCTATCCCGACCTGCGGGCGGATTGGGGAATGTTGATGCGCCGCCTCGCCGAGGCGCCGGTCATGGTCCAGACCGGCGCCGGCCCCGCGGCGATCCGCCCCGGTCCCTTCGGCGAAGCCGTTCGCGGCCGGCTGAACACCGTCTTTGGCCAGCGAGGCCTGCCGCTGATCATCAGCCGCGCGGCGCGCGGTGACTTTGGCCCATTCATGAAGTCCGTCCGGTCGCAGGGACCAGAACCCGAAGCCGACGGTCTCTATCTCTCGGTCACCTGCCCGGAAGGAACGCGGCGGATCGGTCGCGGCGAAATCGTTCGCGCCACCGCGGGGACCTCGTTTGGACGCTACCGGATCGACCAGCAGATCGCGGCCTGCCGCCTATGGGCCCCGGCCCGCGCCGATCCGGCCTTGCTCACGCCGCTGAAGTCCGACATCCCCGTCCTGCTCATGTCGGGAGGGCGCGACGCCACGACGCCGACCGCCTGGGCGCGGGCGGTGGCCGCCGGCCTGCCGCGCGGCCGGGTCGTGGTCATCGCGGCCATGCCCCATCTGCCGGTCGGCCTGGCGAACATGGTCTGTCTCGACAAGGTCATGGACGCCTTCTTCGCCAAGGGCTCGGCGGGCGGGCTGGACGCCGCCTGCACCGCCACGATGACGCCCCCGCCCTTCGTCCTGGCGCCCATCGGGGCGAACGGGTCCTGATCCCTGCATCGACCCGGCTGCCTCGAGCGGCTTCGGCGGAGGGTTGGCCCCGAAGGCAGGATTTCACATGTCGGTTAGCGCGCCGCGCCGGCCAGCGGCGTGCCTAGCCTTGATGCCCCAAACCGGACTAACCGAAGTACAGCTGAGGGTGGACAGCAGAAGTTAGAGGGCATCCCCGTAGGACTGCTCGATAAGCGGACAAAAGCGACACTGATCCACCGGTCGCTGAATACGCCTAGCGCCCGCGTTCAGTATGGATCCGGGTGGCGTGGATGGTCATCCATCGCTTCATCGATCCATCGGGCATGGCGACATCAGCGGTTTGCAGGAAGGTGGTGGGCGTGATCTCGGAAAAGACCTCGTGCCAGACCAGCTTTTCCGGAATGATGAACACACGGTTGGATTGGAGAACCAATCCTTCAGTAATCAACTCGACCGGCATCCGCGTGTAGCGTGGGAGAATTTTGTGGAGGAGGGTGGCCACGGTCCTCAGATGATTAACGATGACGATCGCAACACCCATATCCGGCGGCAGACACTTCAGTAGCCGCACATAGGCGTCGAGGCCGCCCGCGGACCCGCCGACGCAAACGACCGGAAAGTCCTTGGCGCCATGCGTGAACGTCATCGACTGTCACTTCGCTTCGGAAATTGCGGCTCACTATGCAACGTCCGTCGGGCTGCCGGCCATCAAAACTTTGTTGATCCCGAGGGGCCGAGCAAATTGCAGGCCTCGCCAGCCGATACGACAAGCGACCAGACAACTACCTCGCCGGCGTAAAACTCGCCTCGGCCAGAATCTGGATGCGCGCTAATGAGTCGATGGCCTAGAGTCCGGAATCCACCCCCTGCGCCGGTTGGGAATGTCTGGTAGGTGGCAGTCAGCGTGATGGTCCGGAGTCGGGTCGACGGCTGGCGCAATGTTCGGCCCATGTCGGGAGGTCAGCTGGGCCGGTTGCGGTAGCGGTCTTTTTGGAATTTTGGGTCCGGTTCTTAGCGCTAGGGATTGGCGCTTGGACGCCAGCATGCCAAAGCTCGATACGAGTATTGATCGAGTCGGGGGGCAAATGCGCGCGCTGCTGATCGCTAACATCGTGGCTACAGTCAGTTGCGTCGCGCACCCGGCGGTGGCGCTGGCCCAGAATGCCATGATGCCTCCAAGCTCCGCAGCCGACGCGACTTCCCAGGCTTCCGAAAATGTCCCGATTCCACAGGGTGGTGAGCCGCCCCTCGAACTAGTGTGCCATGGTCAAGGTTCGCACGTGCAGATTGGTTTGAGCGCCCTGTTTGCGTTCAGCGGCCATCATTTCGCTCAGGGCATTGGTGTCTCCGGCACTAATATCCAGGGTCCCGATATCGTGCGTATTCGCATCCACGGAGAGGACAGCGCTGTACGACTTCCTCGGGAGCTCTATGGCGGCAAATTCCACAAGGGCACTGTTGATGGATGGCTGAAGCTTATACAGGTTGAAACGAGCCCAGATGAGATAAAGGGTAAGGTCGATTTGTTCTTTACCAGCCACCCCCAAGTCCGAATTGATCGAGACACGGGTGACGTCGAAATCAACGGGAACGGTGATTTTACATACGCTGGTAACTGCAGCAAAGCGCCAGCCGATACCGAGCGCAAATTCTAGTGACAGCTTAGAAGTTTGGCTGCCTTTGCGCATCGAGATCAAAACTTCATAGCCTGAAAATGTCTGAAAAGGGCGCTAGCCTCAAGTTCCGCTCTCCACCCGACTCCGACGTTCGCAATGTCCGCTAACTGGCATGGGTGTGACGGAAGGTCACGCCGCGCTGGGCAGGTTCCAGTGAAACCAGACGGCGGCGATGCGCAGGGCGAAGCAGGCAAGGCCGCCCAGGGCCGCCGCCCAGCCGTTCGCTAGGCCGAGCCGGCGGCTGGCCACCATCACCAGGGCGCCGGCCAGGGCGGCGGTGGCGTAGATGTCGGTGTAGAGCACGCTGGGTGCCCGGTTCAGCAGCAGATCGCGCGCCACCCCGCCACCGACCGCCGTCACCCCGCCCATGAGGATCGCGGCCAGGGCGTTCAGGCCATGACTGAGCGACTTCTGCGCTCCGGCGATGGCGAACAGGGCCAGGCCGGCCGCGTCGAGTCCCGTCAGGACGGCGCCCGGAATCCGATGGACGACCTCGTGGAAGAGGAAGGCCGCGACGCCGGCGGTGAAGGCGACCGCCGGATAGCGCCAATCGCGCAGCGCCTGAGGCGGCGCGGCGTCGATCAGGAGGTCGCGAAGGATCCCGCCACCCAGGGACGCGGCGAAGGAGATCACCAGCACGCCGAGCAGATCCAGGCGGGCGTCCATGGCCGGCCCCGCCCCTTGCAGGGCGAAGACGAAGGTCCCGGCGAGGTCGAGAACGAAGACCAGCCTTCCCGAACGCGGTGTCATGAGTGGCTCCCCGTGACCCTCGGTCCCCCAAGAACGGTTGCCCCGCATCCGGCCGGCGGCGTAGGACGGCTGGTAAGCCAAGGACACGGGCCATGGAAGTCAACGGCGTCGCGCACATTTTCATCACCGCCGGCGATTTCGACCGCGCGCGGGCCTTCTATCGCCGGCTTCTGCCCTTCTTGGGAATGAAGCCGGTGATGGACGCCGCCGGAACCTATTATTGCGTCGGCGGCCGGACGGGATTCGGGTTGCGCGCACGGCCCAAGGAGGCCGCCGCCGAGCGTTTCGACCAGGGCCGCGTGGGCCTGCATCACGTCTGCTTTCGGGTGCGCGAGCGCGAGGAGGTGGACGAGGCCCATGTCTTCCTGAAGTCCATCGGCGCCGCCATCGTCCACGAACCCAAGGACGACGCCTGGGCGCCGGGCTACTATTCGGTCCTGTTCGAGGATCCGGACGGCGTTCGCCTGGAGATCAATCACGTCCCCGGCCAGGGCCTGCTGGCGCCCGGCGGGTCGGGGCATCTGGGCGGGAACTGGAGCTGACGCCATGGTCCAGGCCTGGAAGGAGATCGGTCCCCAGCGCTACCGCGAGAGCTTCGGCCGCTATTTCGAGGACTTTCATGTCGGCGACGTCTATGAGCACCGGCCCGGCAAGACGGTGCTGGAGTCCGACAACCACCTCTTCACGCTCCTGACGCTCAACACCCATCCGCTCCACTTCGACGCCGAATATGCCAAGGCGAGCGAATTCGGCCGCAACCTGGTGGTCAGCACCTACACCCTGGCCCTCCTGATCGGCATGAGCGTCACCGATTGTTCGCAAAAGGCGATCGCCAATCTGGGCATGGACGAGGTGAGGTTCACCGCTCCGGTGTTCGCCGGCGACACCCTCTATGCCGAGAGCGAAGTTCTCGCCAAGCGCGAGTCCAGGAGCCGGCCCGGCCAGGGCATCGTCACCATCCGCACCCTGGGCAAGAACCAGCGCGGCGAGCAGGTCTGCGCGTTTCGCCGCGACATGCTGATCCCGGCCAAGGGTCAATCGGTGGAAGACCGCTTGGGGACCTATTGATGACTTTCGTCGTCGAGGCCGTGGGGCATGTGCGCGGGGGCCGCGCCTCGCCCACCGACGACCACTGGGGGGCCAGCCGCGCGCGCATCGAACTGGACGGGACGCGCTTCACGGCCGAGGCCCTGGCCGGCCTTGACGCCTTCTCCCACGCCGAGGTGATCTTCCTGTTCGACCGCGTGTCCGACGGGGAGGTCGAACGCGGCGCGCGGCGCCCTCGCGGGCGGCCTGAGTGGCCGGCGGTGGGCATCTTCGCCCAGCGCGGCAAGGGCCGCCCCAACCGCTTGGGCCTGTGCATATGCTCGATCATTGCCGTCGAAGGCCTTAGTCTGACCGTCGAAGGCCTCGACGCCATCGACGGCACGCCCGTTCTCGACATCAAGCCGGTTCTCCGGGGCTTCCTGCCGAGAGGAGAGCTGCGCGAGCCGCCCTGGGCCGAAGAGATCATGAAGGATTACTGGTAGGATGGGCGCCCACAGCGAGATCACCGAGGCCGACGAACGGGCCCTCCTCGATTCCATCGACCGCTGGCTCATCAAGAAGGTCGCCCCGGTGGCGGACGCCTTCGAACAGGCCGACGAATACCCTCACGAGCTCGTGGCCGACATGTGCGAGATGGGGCTGTTCGGGGCGTTGATCGAGCCCGAATACGGCGGCCTGGGCCTATCGGCGCTCACCTACGCCAAGATCGTGTCGCGGGTCTCCGAAGAGTGGATGAGTCTGACGGGGTTCTTCAACAGCCATCTGATGATGGCCCTGATCGTGCAGAAATTCGGCACGGAGCGGCAGAAGGATCATTGGCTGCCCAAATTCGCCACCGGCGAGCTGCGCGGGGGGCTCGGCCTCACCGAGGCGGACGCCGGAACCGATCTGCAAGGCATTCGCGCCACGGCCCGCCGCGAAGGCGACCGCTACCGGGTCAACGGCGCCAAGCTGTGGATCACCAACGCCATCGAGGGCGACATCCTGGCTTTGTTGGTCAAGACCGATCCCGAAGCCAAGCCGCGGCATCGGGGCATGACCATGTTGATCGTCCCCACCCGCGATCCCGAGACTCGCCAGGATCTGCCCGGTGTCCGCCGCGGGCGCAAGCTGGCCAAGCTCGGCTACCGCGGCATCGACACCGGCGAGATCGTCTTCGACGACTACCTCTGCGACGCGGACTTGGCCTTGGTCGGGGGAGAGGAGGGGCAGGGCTTCGCCATGGCCACAGGCGGCCTGGAAATCGGCCGGGTCAATGTCGCCGCCCGCGGCGTCGGCATCGCGCGTCGGGCGCTCAAGGAGTCGGTGGCCTACGCCCAGGTTCGCAAGACCATGGGCAAGCCGATCGCCGAACACCAGGCGATCCAGCTCAAGCTGGGCGAAATGGCCGCCAAGACCCGGGCGGCCGAACTCCTCACCGAGGACGCGGCCCGCGCCTATGACGGCGGCGGCCGGGTGGACCTGGAGGCGGGCATGGCCAAGTGGTTCGCCACCGAAACCGCCTTCGAGGTGGCCACCGAGGCGATGCGCATCTTCGGCGCCAACGGCTATTCCAAGGAGTATCCGATCGAGCGGCTCTACCGCGACGCCCCCCTGCTGATCATCGGCGAGGGGACCAACGAGATGCAGCGGATCATCATCGCCCGGCGCCTGATCGCCCGATATCCGGTGTGAGGCCGCCGGAGGAACTGGCCGCCAGGCTCGCCGCGCGCCTGTGCCACGACCTGATCGGACCGGCCAACGCCATCCTCCTCGGCCTCGACCTGGCGGCCGAAGCCGGCGGCGCGGAGATGCGGCGCGAGGCTCTGGCCGCCGCCGCCGCCGGCGCGCGACGACTGACCGATCTTTTGGAATTCTCTCGCGTGGCCTTCGGTGTCGGCGAAGAGGTGTTCGAGACCGATCGGCTAGAGGCCTTGGCGAAAGCGATTTTCGCCGACCTTCGCCCGCGACTCGAATGGGCGGTGGATGCGCCCACGCTGACCGCCCTAGCCGGCCGGTGCCTGCTCAACGCCGTTCAAATCGCCGCCGGCGCCGTCGCCTCGGGCGGCCTTGTCCGGGCCCAATTCGATCTCCAGGAATCTGCGACGCTGGCCGTCGATGCCCTCGGGCCTCGCGCCGAGCTTCATCCGGAGGTTTCCGCGGGGTTGGCGGGTTCGCCGTTTGGGAGGGGCCGCGGCGGACTTTGGGCGCAGGCTCGCTATCTGCACGCGCTGGTCACGGCCACCGGGGGATCCCTGAGCGCGCGCGCCGCGCCATCGGGCGTCCTGTTCGAGATTTACCTGCCCGCCTGACGAGGCGCCGCCAACCGGACAGAGGAAGCAGCCCCTCCCGATGGCCGAGAGGGGCTCCTAGAGAGCCGAACACATGGCCGCCGAAGGCCGGGTCTAGTGCGGCTTCGCGTCCTGGGCCGTGTCGGTGACCGCATGGCCGGCGGAGGAGACGTCCTTGCCGGCGCCCGAAACCGTATTGCAGGCGGCGGTGGCGAGGCTGGCGGCAAGAACCGTCAGAAGGATGATCTTTCGCATTCTGGATAACCTCTTCGGAAGATGGGCG
>JBBQGZ010000010.1:0-39374 GCA_038323535.1 Caulobacterales bacterium | reverse complement strand
GAAGTTCGCGCGCGATCTCCTGGGCGTGGCCGACAACCTGGCCCGGGCTCTGGAGCACGCCCCCAAGGACAGTGACGATCCCTTGGCGCGAAACCTCGCGATCGGCCTGGAAATGACCCAAAAGGAACTCCTGTCCGCCTTCTCGCGCAACGGCCTGCAGATCGTCGAGCCCGCCGTCGGCGAACGGTTCGATCCCCACCAACATCAGGCGATGATGGAACAGACCTCCGACACCATCGCGCCAGGGGGCGTCGTTCAGACGCTGCAAGCCGGCTATGACCTTTTCGGCCGCATCGTGCGCCCGGCCATGGTGATCGTCGCCGCCAAGGACTCCACCGGCCAGGCCGCCGGCGATGCGACGCAGCCCCCATTGGGCGCGCCGCCGGAATTTTCGGCCCCGGTCGGCCCGGCGGACGCGGGCAATTGAACTCGCGCCATCCCGCCCCTTCCTCGCGACGACAATTCCGGTAGTCTGCGAAGTCCCTTTTCACCCGCCGCGCTCGGGGCTTGATCCGCGGCGGCGCCGGACTTGGACCTGACTTAAGATGAAGCTGACCATCGAACGGGCCGCCCTCCTAAAGGCGCTCGGACATGTCCAAAGCGTCGTGGAGCGGCGCAACACCATACCCATTCTTTCCAATGTGCTGCTGGCGGCCGGGCCCGACGGGCTCGCCCTTTCGGCCACCGATCTGGACATGGAAATCACCGACCAGACGACCGCCCGGGTGGAGATTCCCGGCCAGATCACCGCGCCGGCGCACACCCTCTATGAAATCGTCCGCAAGTTGCCAGAGGGCGCCGACGTCTCCTTGAGCTTCACCGGAGAGGATCCGCGCCTTCAGGTCCAAGCCGGCCGCTACAAGGTCAATCTGCCGGTGCTGCCGGCCGGCGATTTTCCGATCATGTCCTCCGACGGGCTTTCGGGGCCGATCCCGGTGGACACCGCGCAGATGATGCGCCTGATCGACAAGACCCGGTTCGCCATCTCCACCGAGGAGACCCGCTACTATCTGACCGGCATCTATCTGCACACCGTGATCGAGGATGGGCGAGCGATGCTGAGGGCGGTGGCGACCGACGGCCATCGTCTCGCCCTGGCGGACATGGCGGCCCCGGAGGGCTCGGCCGGGGCGCCGGGAGTGATCGTGCCGCGCAAGACCATCCAGGAAGCCCGGCGCCTGATGGAAGACGCCGGAGAGACCATCGACCTGCAGATCAGCGCCCAGAAGGTCCGCTTCGAGTTCGGCGGCGCCGCCCTCACCTCGAAGGTCATCGACGGCTCGTTCCCGGATTACACCCGGGTGATTCCGCGCGAAAACCACCGGGTCATGACGGTCGACAACACCCTGTTCGCCGCCGCGGTCGATCGGGTGGCCACCATCTCATCCGAAAAGAGCCGCTCGGTGAAACTGGCCGCGGAACGCGGCAAGGTGGTGCTGACGGTGCGCAACATGGAGACCGGCCAGGCGGTGGAGGAACTCGAGATCGACTACGACGGCGAGCCGTTCGAGATCGGTTTCAACGCCCGCTACCTCATGGACGTCACCGCCCAGATCGCCGGAGAGAGCGCCGAATTCCGCTTCGCCGATCGCGCCGCCTCCGCCACCATGCTCGATCCCGTGCTGGTTCTGGATCCCACCGACGCGGGGGTTCAATATGTTCTGATGCCGCTTCGAGCCTAGAGGGGGAGACCGACCCGGTTGACTCACCTTTTCCGCCCTTCCCCGCGAAAGCGGGGATCCAGGTGTTTTATTGTTGAGCGCCCTGGATTTCAGAAAAACCCTGGGTCCCCGCTTTCGCGGGGAAAACGGGAGGAAGATGTTCCGATTCAATGTGGTCGGATGTTCCCCTAGGCAGCCGCGATCCCTATTGGGGTCAAGGTGAAGTCTCGCCTCGACCACCTCCAGCTGACCGACTTCCGCTCCTATGCCGGGGCGACGCTGGCGCTGGGGGGGCGCGGCGCATACCTGGTCGGGCCCAACGGCGCGGGCAAGACCAATCTTCTGGAAGCGGTGAGCTTCCTCTCGCCGGGCCGGGGCCTGCGGGGCGCGACCCTGGCCGAGGTGGGGCGCCGGGCGCCGGGCGAAGCGCACGGGCGGCCGTGGGCGGTGTTCGCGGTCGTCGCCACCGACGTGGGCGAGGTTCGTATCGGCACGGGCGTCGAAGCCGTGGGCCAAGCGCGGCGGCAGGTGCGGATCGACGGCGAGGACGCCCCGCAGGCTCGCCTGGTGGAGCATCTGCGGCCGCTTTGGCTCACGCCCAGCCAGGATCGCCTGTTTCTCGACGCGGCCGCCGATCGGCGCCGGTTCCTCGACCGCCTGGTGTTCGCCGCCGAACCTGGACATGCCGGCCATGTCGCCGCCTATGACAGGGCGTTGCGCGAGCGGACGCGGTTGCTGGGCGACGGCCATGCGGACGAGGCTTGGCTGGGCGTGCTCGAGACGCGCCTCGCCTCGGCCGGCGCGCGGGTGGCGGGCGCGCGGGCGCGAACCTTGCATGACCTGCGGGCCGAGATCGAGATGCGCGGCGACAGGCCTTTTCCCGGCGCCGGGCTCGCCTTGTCGGGCGAATGGGAGACACTGGCGACCGGAGGCGTGGCGCCGGACGAGATCGAGGCGCGGTTGAGCGCGGCGTTCGCCTCCTCGCGGGTCCGCGACGCCGCCGCCGGGCGTGCGCTCGCTGGCCCCCACCGGGGGGATCTGATCGTCACCCATCTGGACACGGGCCGGCCGGCGGCGGAATGCTCCACCGGGGAGCAGAAGGCCCTCATCCTCAACCTCGTCCTGGCCCAGGCGGCGCGACTTTCTCGTGCGGATTCCCAGCCAAATCCTATATTATTGCTGGATGAAGTCGCGGCGCATCTGGACGGCATCCGGCGCGGCGCCCTCTTCGACGAGATCGAGGCGCTGTCGCTCCAGGCCCTGCTGACCGGCACGGACGAGTCGCTGTTCGAAACCCTCAAGGGTCGGGCCCTTCGCGTCCACGTCGACGCCTCGAGCCTGACCGTCCTGGACGACCCATGACCGACGAACCACTAGAAGACACCACCCCGGAAACCGCCGCCGAAGCCGCCGCCGACTATGGCGCGGATTCGATCAAGGTGCTCAAGGGCCTGGATGCGGTGCGCAAGCGCCCCGGCATGTACATCGGCGACACCGACGACGGCTCGGGCCTGCACCACATGGTCTATGAGGTGGTCGACAACGCCATCGACGAGGCCCTGGCCGGCTACGCCGCCAAGGTGGAGGTGATCCTCAACGCCGACGGCTCGTGCACGGTCACCGACGACGGCCGGGGCATCCCCACCGATATCCACGAGGGCGAAGGGGTTTCGGCCGCCGAGGTGATCATGACCCAGCTCCACGCCGGGGGAAAATTCGATCAGAACTCCTACAAGGTTTCCGGCGGCCTGCATGGGGTGGGCGTCTCGGTGGTCAACGCCCTCTCGGACTGGCTTGAGCTGAAGATCCACCGCGGCGGCCAAAGCCACGAGATGCGCTTCGAACGCGGCGATACGGTGTCTCCCCTGGCCATCGCCGGGCCCTCTCCGCTGAGGGAGAACGGCGAGTTCCTCACCGGCACCGAGGTCACCTTTTATCCTTCCCTGGCCACCTTCGCCCACATCGAATTCGACCGCAAAACCCTGGAGCATCGCTTGAGGGAGCTGGCCTTCCTCAACTCCGGGGTGGTGATCTATTTCCGTGACCTGCGCGGGCCCGAGCCCTTCGAGGAGATCCTGCACTACGAGGGTGGCGTGGAGGCTTTCGTCCGCCACCTGGACAAAGCCAAGACCCCCCTCTTGAAATCGCCCCTGGTGATCCGCGGCCGCCGCGAAAAGGTCGAGATCGATCTTAGCCTGTGGTGGAACGACGGCTATCACGAGACCATGCTGTGCTTCACCAACAACATCCCCCAGCGGGACGGCGGCACCCACCTTTCGGCGTTCCGCGCCGCTCTGACGCGCGTGGTGACAAGCTACGCCGAGACCTCGGGTGCGGCGAAACGTGAGAAGGTCCAGGTCACCGGCGAGGACGCCCGCGAAGGCCTGACCTGCGTCCTTTCGGTCAAGGTGCCCGACCCCAAGTTCTCCTCCCAGACCAAGGACAAGCTGGTCTCCTCCGAGGTACGCCCGGCGGTCGAGGGGCTGGTGGGCGAGGGCATCGCCCAATGGTTCGAGGAACACCCCGCCGAAGCGCGCCTGATCGTCCAGAAGATCGCCGAGGCGGCGGCGGCTCGCGAGGCGGCCCGCAAGGCGCGCGAACTCACCCGCCGCAAATCGGCCCTCGACATCTCCTCCCTGCTTGGCAAGCTCGCCGATTGCCAGGAGCGCGACCCCGCCAAATCGGAGATCTTCCTGGTCGAGGGCGATTCGGCCGGCGGTTCGGCCAAGCAGGCGCGCAACCGCGAAAACCAGGCGGTGCTGCCCCTGCGCGGCAAGATCCTCAATGTCGAGCGGGCCCGGTTCGACAAGATGCTGGGCTCCGAACAGATCGGCACCCTGATCACCGCCCTGGGGGCGGGGATCGGCCGCGACGACTTCGACATCGAGAAGATCCGCTATCACCGCATCGTGGTGATGACCGACGCCGACGTCGACGGGGCGCACATCCGCACCCTGCTCCTGACCTTCTTCTATCGCCAAATGCCCCAGGTGATCGAGCGCGGCTATCTCTATATCGCCCAGCCCCCGCTCTATAAGGCCAGCAAGGGCAAGTCCTCGCGCTACCTGAAGGACGACGCCGAGATGGAGGCCTTCCTGATCGAGGAGGGCCTGGACGGGGCCGAACTGGACCTCGCGTCGGGGGAACGCATGACCGGCGCCGATCTGGCAAGCCTCGCCCAGACCGCGCGCCAGGCCAAGGCCAATATCGAGCGCCTGTCGGCCCGCGCCCCGGCCTTCGCCATCGAACAGGCCGCCCTGGCCGGTCTCCTCGGCAATTCCGACGACCTGGCCGAGGCGGCGCGGCGCCTGGATCTCTACGCCGAGGAGGGCGACGGCGCCTGGTCGGGCGAACCCGCCCTGGGCGGCGGCTACGCCTTTTCACGCGTCAAGCGCGGGGTCACCGAGCGCATCGTCCTGGACGACCCGATGCTCCATTCCGCCGACGCGCGGCGGCTGGCCGAACGGGCCAGCAAGCTGGCCGAGACCTTCTCCAGCCCCGCCGTATTCCGGCGGCGCGAGCGGACCCAGACCGTGCGCGGGCCGCTCGATCTGGTCTCGGCGGTCTTCGATTCCGGCCGGCGCGGCCTCGCCATCCAACGCTATAAGGGCCTGGGCGAAATGAACCCCGACCAACTCTGGGAAACCACCCTCGACCACAACGCCCGAACCCTCCTGCAGGTGAAAGTCGCCCACGCCGACGACGCCGACGACATGTTCACGAGATTGATGGGGGATCTGGTGGAGCCGAGGCGTGAGTTCATTCAGGAGAACGCGTTGGACGCGGAGGTGGATGTTTAGGGCAGATTAGGGTCTCGGGTGGTCCGGTCCCCGCCGCCGGGTCGGTCACTTCATTTGAATCCGCGATCGATCGCCAGACCCAACGGCGCCGCGGCGGCGCGCAGACGCTTATCGCGAGTCCAGAATGTCGCGCCGTCCGTCAACCTCGTCGCCGCGAGCAAATGGGCGTCGACATAGCCGACGCCGGACGCCACAAGGCCGCCCTCGCCGATCAAACGAAAAACCTCCCCGTCAGAAGCAATCACGGCGCGCGGCAGCAATTGCAGTTCCGCCAAAAACGCGTCACGGCGACGCAGATGACCGAGCGCCAGTTCTCCGATCACGAACGGGTGGGTCAAAACCCACCCTGATTGCAGCAGGTCTTCGAGGATAGGGTTGCTCACCCGAAGATGATCGACCCACGTCGATGTGTCGACCAGGATCACGCGTAAGGGGGTCGGCGCCGAGGGGGGGCCTTCGCTTGGGGATCCGTCCCTCCCATCCGCGCCAGACGACGCGCGGCCTCGCGTTCGACCAAGGCGACGAGGGCGGCGCGCACGATCGCCGATTTTTCCGTCAAGCCCGTATAGTCTCGCGCCTTGGCCAGCAGTTCGTCATCGAGAGCTAGGGTTGTGCGCATCGAAGTATATCCAGCAGGCACGATTTCGGGCGCCACTTGATGCGTGGTGGCGGCAAAGTCAACCACAGCCTCCCATGGCCCACCCATCGATGCGGAGGGGACAGGTCATGACCGCTGGCGGTGGTTTAGACCGGATGGGGATTTTGCACGGCGACCGCGGCATCGGCGTCGTATGAACGAGGCTTCCCATCTCGCCCGCAGAAAGCTTCGCCCATGACGCCTGCCATTCGCTGGCCCGCACAATTCGAGCCTGCGCGCGCGGCGGTTCATGTGCGCAACGAATTGCTGATGGCCGCGCCGACGGGTGCAGTGTGGGACATCCTGATCCGGGCCGCCGAGTGGCCAGCTTTCTACGACAACGCCCGTGACGTCGCGATTGAAGGCGGCGGATCGGACCTCTTCGCCGGCGCGCGGTTCACTTGGAAGACTTTCGGCGTGCGGCTCGAGTCCGCGGTGGAGGAATTCGCTCCGCCCGAGCGCATCGCCTGGAGGGCCAAGACCGTTGGTGTTCTGGCCTACCACGCCTGGCTGATCACGCCGACGGACACCGGATGCCATGTGCTCACCGAGGAAACCCAGCACGGCGTCCTTGCCCGCGCCGGCAAACTTCTCTTCCCGTCGCGCATGGGCGTCTGGCATCAGCGATGGCTGGAAGGCCTCGCGGAACGGGCGCGGACCTATCCGCCTTCCACCACCATCCCCAGCACCGCCGCGCCATAGCGCTCCAGCTTGCCCTGGCCGACGCCGTCGATGGCCAAGAGGGCCTCGCGCGTCGCCGGCTTGGCCCGGGCAATGTCGGCGAGGGTCTGGTCGTGGAAGATGACGTAGGGCGGCACCCGCTGGCGGGCGGCTTCGGCGCGGCGCCAGGCACGCAGGGTGTCGAAGAGGGTCATCGCCTCGCCGGCCACCTCCAGGGGCACGCCACCGCGCCGGGCGCGCGGCCGGCCGGAGCGGGTGGTGGGGTCCAAAACCTCCGGCGCCTTGAGCACCGTGAGCTTGCGCTCGCCGCGATAGACCGCGCGCACGCCTTCCGGATCGGCCAGGGCGATGAGGGGGCGCCCGTCGTTGGGATTTTCCACCAGCAGGCCCTCGAAAAGGAGCTGGTCGATGAGGTCACGCCAGCCCCCCGGGCTGAACTCCCGCCCGACCCCGAAGGTGGACATCGTGGCCTCGGACTCGCTGACGCCCTTGGTCTTGCCCAGCAGATGATCGACCAGGCGCCCGCGCCCGAAACGGCCGCCCAGGCGGTGCACCGCCGAAAGGGCCTTCTGGGCCGCGCGGGTGACTTCCACGCCGATGGGTGGCCTCAGGCAACGGTCGCATTGCCCGCACGGCGCCGCCTCGGTCTCGCCAAAATAGCGCCGCACGGCGGCGGCGCGGCAGGCGGTCCCGTCCAGCATGGCGTAGAGTTGGCGGACCTTGCGGGCCTGGACCTGGGCCACGGCCGCGGGGAGGTCGCGCCGGCGGATGCGCTCCAGCGCCCAGGCCATGTCCGAGGCGCCGTAGAGGGTGATCCCCTCGGCCGGCGCGCCGTCCCGCCCGGCGCGGCCGATCTCCTGCCAATAGGCCTCGATGGCGGCGGGCGGATCGGCGTGGATGACGAAGCGGACGTCGGGCCGGTCGATGCCCATGCCAAAGGCGATGGTGGCGACCATCACCGCGCCGTCCTCAGCCAGGAACCAGCTCAGGGCGTCCCGGCGCACCTCTCTGTCGAGGCCGGCGTGATAGGCGCGCGCCGCCACCCCCTCGCCGGCCAGGCGCTCGGCCAGCCGTTCGGACCCGGTCCGCGATCCGCTGTAGACGATGCCGCAGCGCCCGGCGCGCGCCTTGACCAGGGCCGAGACGCGGGAGGCGGCGCCGTCACGCTTGCGCTCGGCGCTGAGCGCCAGTTCCGGGCGGGCGAAGCTGGCGACATATTCGGCGCCGTCCAGGAGCTTCAATTGCTCGCGAATGTCCTGGCGCGTCCGCGCGTCGGCGGTGGCGGTCACCGCCAGGCGCGGAACGCCGGGAAAGAGAGCGGCCAGGCGCCCCAGAGCGCGGTATTCGGGCCGGAAGTCGTGGCCCCACTGGCTCACGCAATGAGCCTCGTCGACCGCGATCAGGGCGAGTGGCGCCGCGCTCAGCCGCTCCAGCGCGGCGTCCTGCATCAGACCCTCCGGCGACAGATAGATCAGGTCGAGACGGCCGGCCGCCAGCTGTGCCCAGGTGTCGTCCCGCTCGTCGGGCGACAGCCCCGAATCCATCCGCGACGCCGCGACGCCCAATTGCTTCAGCGCCTCCACCTGGTCGCTCATCAGGGCGATCAGCGGGGAGATCACCAGGCCGACGCCGGGGCGCAGGATCGAGGGGATCTGGTAGCAGACGCTCTTGCCGCCGCCGGTGGGCAGGACGGCCACCGCGTCGCGGCCGGCCAGCATCTCGCCGATCACCCCCGCCTGGAGGCCGCGGAAGTCGGCATGGCCGAAGGTCCGCCGAAGCACGTCGCGGGCGTCGTCGAGGTTGAGGGTCACGCGCCGCCTTATGGCAGGCGCGCCCAGGGCCTGGAAGGCCGCGACCTTTAAGCCTTCGTCAATCGCCTCGCGCGCTCATCGCCGGTGCGCTAAGAGCCTGCCGGCGGGGGCGCGAGGAAGGACGCATGGCCAACGGTTACCGCGACGGGCCCGCCGCCGCGCCCCCTCGCAAAGCCAGGAGCCCCCTGGGCGCCGTCATCTACTGGACTTTGGTGCTGGGCGTCTGGGGCCTGATCTTCCTGGGCGGCTTCCTCGCCGTCTTCGCCACCGGCCTTCCCGACACCTCCAAGCTCTACGACATCCAGCGCCAGCCCTCGGTGACCTATCTGGATCGCTCCGGGGCGGTGGTCGCCGTGCGCGGCAGCCAATACGCCCCGCCGGCCGACCTGAACGCCCTTCCGCCCTATGTGCCCGCCGCCTTCGTCGCCATCGAGGATCATCAGTTCTACCACCATTTCGGCTTCAACCCGTGGGGGATGGCGCGGTCGGAGCTGTTCAACCTCACCCACCCGGGCGGCGCCCTTCGGGGCGGCTCGACGATCACCCAGCAGCTGGCGCGCAACCTCTTCCTCACCCCGGCCCAGACCTACCGGCGCAAGGCCCAGGAACTGGTCCTGGCGGTGTGGCTGGAGATGCACTTCACCAAGACGCAGATCCTCGCGCTCTACCTGAACCGGGTGAGCTTCGGCGGCGGGGCCTATGGCATAGAGGCCGCCTCCCAGCGCTATTTCAACAAGCCGGCGGCGGGCCTCACCCTGGGCGAAGCGGCCCTGCTGGCGGCGACCATGAAGGGCCCTTCCCGCTACAACCCCGCCGCCAACAGCGTCCGCGCCGCCAAGCGCGCCACGGTGGTGCTCAACGAGATGGCGGCCATGGGCGCGATCACCGCGGCTGAGAGGGACGAGGCCTTCCGCACGCCGGTCCACGTCTCGACCACCCTGGCCAACCAGCGGGCGCAGTATTTCGTCGACTGGCTCGACGCCCAGGTCCGCTCCCAGGTGGGCGAAACCAAGGAGGATCTGGTGGTCGAGACCACCCTCGATTTGCCGATCCAGGCGGCGGCGGAGCAGGCGGTGCGCGCCGGCGTCGCCGCCCACGCCGGCCAGAAGGTCGGCCAGGGCGCCCTGGTGGCCATGGACGGCGAGGGCCGGGTCCGGGCCTATGTCGGGGGGTCCGCCTATGCCGACAGCCAGTTCGACCGCGCCACCGCCGCGCGCCGCCAGGCCGGCTCGGCGTTCAAGCCCTTCGTCTATCTGACCGCCATGGAGGCCGGCCACACCCCCTCCGACCCGGTGGTCGACGAGGCGATCACGATCGGAAACTGGACCCCCCGCAACTACACCGGCCGCTACCTGGGCGCGATCACCCTGCAGACCGCCCTCGCCCAATCGGTCAATACGGTCGCCGCCCGGCTCGCCGACGAGGTGGGGACGGCCAAGGTGGCCGACACCGCCCACCGGCTCGGCATCGCCTCGAAGATCCAGACCGATCCCTCCATGGCGCTGGGCGCGGTGGAGGTCAGCCCGATGGAGATGACCCAGGCCTATGACGCCTTCGCCAACGGGGGCCTGAGGGTCCAGGGCTATGGCATCGAGCGCATCCGCACGACGGCCGGCAAGATGCTCTACGACCACGCCGCGGAGAAGCCGGCGCGCGCCAGCGTCATCGGCCAGCCGGCGCTCGGCTACATGATCGCGATGATGCGCCAGGTGATCGCCTCGGGCACCGGGGGCCGCGCTAGAGTCGGCGGCTATGACCTGGCCGGCAAGACCGGCACCACCAGCGACTACAAGGACGCCTGGTTCCTGGGCTACACCGGCGGCTTCACCGCTGGCGTCTGGGTCGGGCGGGACGACAACACCCCCATGGCCAGGGTCACCGGCGGCGGCGCCCCGGCCGAGATCTGGCATAATTTCATGGCCGCCGCCCTGCCCCGCCTCCAGGCCCAGGCGATTCCGGGCGGCGAGGCCATCGCGCCCGCGCCCAAGGACGCGATCGGCGATATATTGTCGAACGGGGCGCCGCCGGCGGCGGACGCGGAGGAGCCCGACGCGCCGCCGCCCGTGCGGATTCAAAGGGATGGCGACGCCGAGACCGACACCGCGCCGTATTAGGGCGGAACGGCCGGCGCCTCGCGCCCCCGACCCGTTCGGGTTTCAGGGACGCCTCACTTGCGCTTCTTGCGCTTGTCATCGTCTTCATCGGAGGTGTCGCTCACGTCGGTGACGTAGCCCAGGACATCGACGGTGATCACCGATCGCTCGGTGCGATCGCCCTGCGCGCCGGCGACGGACTGGGCGGCCTGGGCGGCGGCGGCGGAGGCGGCCGAGGCGCTGGTCTGGGCGGCCACGTTCACCGCGCCGGCGCTGTGATCGCCGAACACCGCCCCGCTGGCCTGAATGGCGTTGGCGTTGGCGACCTGGAAGGCGGCGATGAAGACGCTGCCGGCCGAGCGGACCCCGGCGTCCCCCGCGTCCACCGTGCCGCGCGGCGCGATCAGGGCGACGTCCGGCGCCGCCGCCGTGGGGTCCGGCTGGAAGGCGGCGATGCCCGCGCCGGAGACGCCGGCGGCGGTGTCCACCCGGCTGAAGGCGTCCTCGTCGATGCGCACCACGATCGGCGGAAAGTTGGCTGAGGTCTTGGGGCCCTGTCCGGCGTTGAGGTTGGCGTTCGACGACCACAGGATCACGTCGCCGCCCTCCTCGGTGAACAGGCGGCTCTGGTTGAGCAGGAAGTCGCCGTCGGTGAAGGAGTCGATCAAGCCGCCGCGCAACGTCAGGACGCCCTCGTAGCCTACCGGGATCTGAGTGATCAGGGCGGTGAGGGGTGCGCCCGGCAGATTGCCGGAGAACAGCCGCCCACCGTCGTAAACCCGCCTCGCCGCCTGCTCGGAGGTGCGGACGGTCGAGCCGGCGAGGACCCGGCCGCCAGGGCCCAGGATGAAGATGTCACCACCCTGGGCGGTCTGGATGGTGGCAAGGCGCAGATCGAGGTTGCCGGTCAGGACCGGCGCATTGGCCCCGTTGGAGCCGCCGGTGAGATCGTTCTGGGTGTAGCCGTAGGCGGCCGGGAAGAGGGTGTTCACCGCCTGGTAGCCGCGGGCGTACTTCAGATAGGAGGGGCTGGTCGGGATGGAGGTCTGCACCAGCTCGTTGAAGTAGACGTTCTTGAGCAGGTATTCGCGCTGGGTGAGCGCCGGCAGGGCCTGCAGGGCCGCGAAGGCCTGGTCGTAGGTGACGTCGAGGGTGCCGTAGGCGGAGGTCAGCGCGGGGGCGTCGTTGAGCTGCAGCCAGGGGATCAGCGGCAGGCGCTGGTCGGCGACCTGAGGCAGGAAGGCCAGGGTCTGCTCAAGGGTGACCGCCTGCCCGCTTTGCAATGTCTCCGCGAACTGGATGAGCGGCGGTTTGGGCGGCGGTGGCGCGCCGGGGACCACGGTGGCGTTGTACTTGGCGATGAGGCTCGGCGCGATCGACCGGAACCAGTCGACCAAGCCGGCGGCGTAGATTTCCTTGCCGCGATCGACGACCGCGACGCCATTGGCGTCGGTGGCCTGGGCGAAGAGGTAGTCGGGCAGGTTCGGGAAATTCGCCGGGGACAGATAGTAACTTTCGAGGCCCGCGAAGTTCTGCCCCTTGGCGACGCCGAACTCGGTGTAGATGTCGGCGCTCTTTTCGGGAAGCCAGGGATTGCTCAGGTTGCCCACCGCCAGAATGCCCCCGCCGTAGGTGAGGGCGCCGGTGGGGACCGTCGTCGTCCCGCTGGGATCGAGCCAAAAGCCATCCGTCACCGCCGAATTGAGAAACGGGCCGGCGTCGCGGCCCGCTTCGACGAACACCGCGCCGGGGCCGCCAACGAAGAAGGTGTTGCCCTGGACCGCCGCAAGCTGGTTGCCGAAAACGAAGGGAGCACCGATCACGGGGCGTTCCAGCGTGGTCGTGGAGGTGATGTCGCGGCCGGCGAAGATGCGGGTGATGTCGGCGGGGGCGAGGTTCTGGCCGAAGAAGACCATGTCGACGATGTCCTCGCCGGCGCTGATCCGGGCCTGTTTCGGCGAAGAGAAGATCATGTCCATGATATCGCCGCCGGCGATGATCCGGTTGGGTTCGGTGTCGCCCGCGTGGGTCGGCGTTGGGTTGTGCAGGGTCCGACGGACCACGTCGGGCGTGTCGGGCAGGACGGCGGGGAACAGGAAGGCCCGGCCGCTCAGCAGCGCCCCTGTTCCGGCCTCGACGTTGAAAACCGAGAAGAGACCGGGCAGCAGGCTGGGATCGCCGTCGTCCATGGCGATGGTTAAGGGCGCGATGTCGCCGGCCGCCAGGAGGCGCAGGGTTCCGGTTGGGCTGGGGACCAGAAAGGCCCCGCTCGCCGCGTTGTTGACGCCCGGGGTGGTGACAAGATCGAGGTTACCGCCGATGGAGATGGTCTCGAGGGAGCCGGGATAGACGGCCGATTGGGTGTTGAGCGTAGCCGCCAGGCTGGGCGTGACCACGTCCGGGCCTAGGTTGATCACGGCGACCGACCCGTCCGCGACGATCGAGACCGCCGCTTTCGGGCCGTAGAAGCCGTCCGCGTCGAGATTATTCTGAGACGCGTTGGGACCTTGATCCTGATTCTGTTTCACTCCCAGGGCGGCGATGCCTTGCACGGTCACGACGCCGCCGGCGCGGATATCCACCGTGGAGTCGCTCAGTCGCAGGCGCAGGGTGTTGTCCACCAGCGGTGCGAAATTGGAGCCCTCTCGGAGTTGGCCGGCGCTCGTGACATCGTCGAGGGCCGTCAGCCTGACCTCGCCGGACGCCGCGTCGATGCGGCCGCCCAGGAAGTCGCGCCCAGCGAAGATGTCGACATTGCCGCCGCTCAGGGCGGCCAAGGCGTCGGGGGTGTTACCGGCCACGTCGCCCGTGGTCAGGGCGTTGGTGGAGACGACGGAAAGATCCGACACGTCACGGCGGGCCGCGATGGCGATGTCTCCGCCCCCCAAGGTTCCGACACCTTCCGTGAAAAGTTGGGGGTTGATGAGGGCGTTGGTGACGCCGCCGATCGCGCCGGTCCGCCAGGGCTGGTCGCCCGTGCCGATCCAGGAACGCGTGTCCGCGGGTCGCCCCGCGTTGGGGCCGACGCCGCCGAGTTCGGACTCCAATTGGGTGTCGCGCCGGCCGAGAACATCGGTGGCGGCGAGACTCACGTCGCCGCCGCCTTCGAGATAGACCGGGTTGGCGATCAGGATGCCGGCGAATCCGGAGAAATTGGCGCCGTAGCCGTAGCTGGCGGGATCCACGGTGGTGAAGACGTCACTGACGATCCGGTTGGCGCCCAGATCCACCATCAGGGTGGCGCCCGTGGCCACGTCGGTCGCGGTGCGCAGGCCCAGCTGCGCCAAATGGCCGGCGGTGTAGACCGCCGCGCCGCCCAGCTGCAGGCCGCCGGGCGACGGGGCGACGAGATTGCCCTTGCTGTCCAGAATCGTCGGGGGGCCGTTGCTGAGGTCGATGTCGCCCGAGGCGGCCATCTCGATATCGCCCGTACCCGTGCGGACCAGGGTGCTGGTCACCGCATAGGTCGGGGCGCCCTTGTCGGGAGAGGCGTCGGTCAGGCCCGCCGGGCACGCGGCCACCGGATAGCAATAGACGCTCCGGCCTTCCACCGTCACGGAGCCATTCGAGCCCAGGACCGTGGCCAGGGGATCGACGCTCGGGCCGCCCGCCGACCCGTTGAGGGCCGCGCCGCCGACGAGTTGGTAGGACCAGGATTCGACCGGCCGGGTTCCGCCGTCGGCGGTGGGGAGCAGGGGAAAGAGTTCCGCGCTGCCCAGGGGGTCGCCCGCGCCGTTCGGCCCGGACCCCAGGGCGCTGGGCGCATTGGCCGCGGCGCTGTAGGGGGCGGGAATGACCCCCTTCCCACCGGCCAGGGCGCGGCTGAGATAGTCCGGGTCGGTCTGATCGCGGAACTGGAAGAAGCCGTCGGTGATGCTGCCCTTGAGGTCCAGGTTGCCGCCGGCCCTGAGGGTGAGCACGCCCGGCTCGCCATCGACGGCGCCGCCGACCCGGTAGGTCAAGGTGGTGTAATGGGCGAAGAGGTCGGCCTCCTTGCCCGGCAGGACATAGAACCGGCCATCCAACCCGGGAACCGGCGCCATCAGCCCCGCGGCCACCGCGCCGGCCACGTCCACCGTGCCGGCGCCGAGGTTCCAGTTGGAATTGAGGACGATGTCCCCGGAATAGTCGAGCTCTATGCCGGGCCGAGCGTGGAAATTGGCTTGGCTCGCCAAGCCGCCCAGGCCGCCGTAGGAGGCGGAGATGTCGAAATCCTGGACGAACTTGACCACCGTGCCATCGCCATAGTCACTCAAGGGATTGAGAAGCCCCGCCCCCGACGCGCCCAGATCCAGTACCGCCTGGCCATCGACGATCTGGACCCCGGTGAAATTCGGGTCATTGGCCAGGGCGCCCAGATCGAAACGCTGGAAGCCTTCCAGGACGATGCTGTTCGCTCCCGTGACCGAGCCGGCGAAGCTGACCGGCACCGTCTCGGCGCCGCCTTGCAGGGCCACCGGCGCGCGCAGGATCAGGTCTCCGCCCTGGTCGCCCGGCACATAGCTATAGAAAACCCCGTTGGAGCGCATCAGAGGCACGAGCCGATCGCCCGGTTCGCGGGCGCTCACGTCGATGATCGCGCCGGAATCGACCGTGATCGCGCCAGCGCCGTCGACCCCCAGTGTGACGGTCCCGCCGAACGCCTGCCGGGTGTCGATCCCGCCATAGCCGTCGGCGTGGGCGTCGATCAGGGCGCCGTCCTCGAGGTGGACGCCACCCGAGCCATAGAGGCCGACGGAGCCGCCGTTGATCCCGGAAACGTCGATCAGGCCGGCCAGCTCGACCGCGCCGCCGTCGGCGGTCAGCCGCACGTTACCGGCGCGCAGGCTGTCGCCGGCGACGAGGCTGAGGTCGCCCTCGCCGGAGCGGATCGCGATCACGCCGCTGAAGGCGCTGGACCAACCCTGCGCGAAGCTGGAGAGGTCGAAGGCCCCGCCGGTATCGAAGTTCAAGGACGCTCCACTTCCCGCGGCGCCGGTTTCCACGATGAGGGCGAAATCGCCGGCGATGCGGCCCTTCTCGGCCTGCAGGGATAGCGTCCCCGCCTGGCCTTGTCCGCCATCGACCGAGAGGCGCGAATCATCGCTCACCGCGATGTCGCCAGCCAAGGCTATCAGGCTGAGTAGGCCGCCCGGCGCGGACACCGGCACGGGGTCCGCGGCGTCGCCGAAGACCTTGACGTAGCCGGGCGTCTCCAGCCGCGCGCCATCGGAGAGGGTGAGGCCGGTGTCGGAAATCACCCGCAAGGCGCCGGCCGTGGCGCGCAAATCCGCGCCGTCGATTGCGACCGACTGGCCGTGGAGCGAAATCGCCGCCCCCGGGGTCCCCGCCGGCGCGGCGAAGGCGCCGCCGCCCGGCCCCGTGACGGTCAAGTCGCCGGTGGTCACCACGGCGAGATCGGGGGCCGGCGCTCCGACCAGTCCCGTCCCGCGGTCTCCCAGGAAGGGGGTGTTCAAGGCCAGGACGGCCGGCCCGGCGTCGAAGATCGAGACGCCATCGGCGAAGATCCCGCCCGAGGCGGCGAGGGTCACGGACGTATCGAAGCCATAGGTCCGAATGTTTCCCGAACCGAAGGCGATCGAGGTGGCCGAGATCGTCAGGGCCCCGGCCCCGCAGAGCGGCGCCCCGGCCGAGCCGCAGGCCGCGCCATCGACGCCGCTGGAATTGGCCAGCTCCAGGGCGCCCGCGTCGAGATTCACCGCGCCGCCGCCCAGGCCCGCCAGCCCGGGCGCGTCCAGAGTGACGTCGCCGAACGCGTAAGCGCCCGATTGGAAGGCGATGACGTTGGGGGTGAAGACGGTCAGTTTCCTGGTCTGGCCGATGAGAGCCTGCAGGGCCGGCGTGATGACCAGTCCCGTCAGCCCACTGTCGTCGGCGGCGAAAGTGACCTCGGGGGCCCCGAGGGCCAGGGCGTCGGCCACGAACCGCACCCCCGGCGAGGCGCGGAAGTCGCCGCTGGATTCCAGGGTGAGCGCGCCGCCCTGGAGCGTCGCCGCCCCCAGGTCGAGCGCGCCCGGCGTGACCGTCGTGTCGAGGTTGGTGCGCAAAACAAGGCGCTCGGGCCCGTTGGCGACGCGCAGGAAGGCCCCCTGGGCGCTCTGCACCCGCGTCTGGCTTCCGTCGGCATGCGTGACCAACCCGTCGATCAGATAGGCGCCGGCGCGCGGGTCGCTGACGGTCCCGCTCGCCACGATAGATGCGCCGTCTTCGATGGTGAGACCGGCGTTCTGGCCGTCGGTCGCCAAGATGATCTCCGGGGCGGTCAGGGTCGCATCGCCGGCCACAGTGATCGAGTTGGTGGTGACGTCGAGCGAGGTGCTCCCGTCGGCGTTGTCGGTCCGGACCCCGCCGATCAGCAGGCTAGCGGCGTTGAGGTTGGAGAGGCTGGCGGCGGTCAGGACGATGGCGCCTGTATCCCCGCCGCCGGCGGCCCCGACGATGTCGAGGGCGGCGCCGCTGATGTCGACCTGGGCCCCCCGGCCGCCCTCGGCCGCCGCGGTCTGGATCGAGGCGTCGAGCGCCAGGCTCTGGCCGGGCGTCAGGATCAGCCGGCCCGCGTCGATCGGCAGGCGGGGCGCGACCTGGCCGGCATGGGCGGCGTCGGCCGCGAAGGTCGCATTGCCGTAGGTCAGGGCGATGTTCGATTCCTTGCGGAACACATCCTGGCTCTGGACGTCGAACACCCGGGGCGTGGCCTCTAGGGTTCCCGCGCCGGCGTCGCCGTAGGCGCCAGCGACGACGATCGTGCCGTCCCTGAGGACAACGCCGCCGCCGGAGGGGGGCGGGGTCGCCGCGCCGGTGTCCTCCACGACCCGCAGGCCGCCGGGCAGAAGCGCGTATTGGGCGGGCAGCAAGGTGTACCAGCCGGCGGCCAGACCCGGGGCTGCGTTCAGATAGACCCGCCGCCCCACGTCGGAGGGGCCGTAGAGGCCGGCGTAGTCGGCCGAATAGATCGGGTCGAACGGCGCCGCCGCGGCGTCCGAGAGGCCCGGGACGATGGCATAGACCTGCCGGTGGTCGGGGTACTGGAAGCCGTTGTTTCCGCTGAAGACGTCGGGGTTGAAGCGGCTGAGCACGTCGCGCGAACCCCCGGTTCCCGACACGAATTCATAGGCGTAGACATCGCCGCCGCCCGTGAGATCGACCGTGGCGCCGCCCTGGACCTGGATGTCGTCGCCCGCGAGCCGGAGTACGGCGGCCGGGGGCGCGGTGAGCTTGTCCGCCGTGGTGGGGCTGAAGAACCATTCGATCTGGTCGGTGGTGGTTCCGTAGGGGATGACCAGGCCGTCGGCGGAAACCGAGGTGACGCTGCCGGGAGCAAGGATCAAGGACTGGGTGGCCGGAGCGAACACGTTGGTCACGTCGCCGTCGGTCAGTTGGAGCGGCGCGTCCCCGCCGAGCGTCAGGGCGCCCAGGGGCACACGGATGACGCCGTCCTGGAGGATGTGGGCCGCCTGGACGGTGAGGCTGCCGCCCGCGGAATAGGGGGTGGCGGGATTGGCCTGCGCGCTTGGCGCGAAGGTGATCAGGCCGTCGTCCGCCGCCGAGGAGAGGGTGAAGCTCGAACCGGTGGTCGGATAGACCCGGGCGGCCCGGATGGTTAGGTTTCCGTTCACCGCCAGTTGGCCCACCAGGGAACTGCTCACCGGTGCGCCGCTATTGAAGACTAGTTGCCAGGGCTCGACACCGATCAGGCGCACGTCGCCGGTCGCCGACAAAATGGCCTCCCCCACCGACTGGTCGAACCGCACCGCGCCGGTGACGTCGATGGTGTCGGCGTTGAAGGTGACCGAATTGTCGCCCGGGACGCCGCCCAGGGGCGTGGACAGCGCCTGGAACGCACCCTCCAGGCCGATATAGGCGGCGTCGATCTCGAGCGCGCCGCCGGACCGGATGGTCGGGGAGTGGCTGTCGCGATAGCTGGCAAGGGACACGTCGCTTCCGTCGCTGTTCGGGCGCGAGGTGACGAAGACGCCGCGGCGGACGGCGAATTTCACGTCGCCGACCGAGGACAGGCCGCCTTGGGCGACGAAGGTGTCGAAGCCAG
This sequence comes from Caulobacterales bacterium, assembly GCA_038323535.1. GTDB lineage: Bacteria > Pseudomonadota > Alphaproteobacteria > Caulobacterales > Caulobacteraceae > Acaudatibacter. The sequence goes on along the minus strand of JBBQGZ010000010.1, from coordinate 20,644 downwards.
CCGTGGCCACGGCCTCGGCCGAAATGGCGTCGAAGGTGGGCGTCTCCGGGTCGAATTGGTAGAGGACGGGGTCGAGGACGGTCAGCGTTCCGCCCAGCGCCGACGGTGTCCCGCCCCGGGCGCGGATATCGGCGCCGGTGATCGTCCCGCCCGAACCCAGCGAGAGCGCGCCGCCGTCGCTCCAGATCAGTGTCGGCGCGTAGCCGGGCGCGGTCTCCCGGCCCGAGACGAAGTCCGACACCGCCGGCCGATCGAAGGTCGCGGTCGCCCCGGAAAGGTCGATCAGGGAGCCGGGGTCGGCGTTCAAGACGTCCGTCGCCCCGGCGCCGGTCGGTCCGTAGTCCATATAGACGGAAGTGGATGCGCCGATCGGGGCATGAAACAGAGACGGGCCGCCGACGAACGCGCCCGCGGTGGTGAGAGAGCCACCGGCCACAACGACGCCATCGACGAAGCCGGCGATAGGAGCGCCCGCCTTGGGTCCCGCCCGGGGGTTCACGATGGCGGCGCCGGAAAGGTCGGTGACGCTCCCCGGCGCGAGGCGTACGCCCTCGCCGGCGTTGAGGTCACCGAGCAAATAGATGTAGTCGCTGGCGGCTACCTGGGCGTTGCTGAGGATCGTGCCGTCGGATCCCTTCAGCCCCAGGGCGTTGGGGTCAGCCTCGGCGATGGTCCCGTCGGCTCTCGTGGTGAAGACGTCCGACAGGCTGTGCACGGCCACCACCTTGGCGCCGGCGTAAAGCGAGGGCAGGATCTCCGATTGGGTCACGGCGCCGCCGGGAATGCGGATCGTCCCCTCGTTGAAAAGTTCGCCCACGGTCAAAGACCCTCCGGCCTCGCCGACCACCGCGCCGCCGTGGGCGACATGCAGTTCCATCAGCCCGCCCAGGGTGAGGTTCACCGCGCGGCGGTCCCAGGCGTCGGTGGGTACGGCGGGTGTCAGAATGGAATTGAGGTCGCCGCCGGTGGCGAAGCCGCGCAGGGTCGAAATATGGGCCGCGTCCAGCAAGGGCGAGAAGACCGACTGGGTCAGCGACAGGGTCTGGCCCGCGCCCACCGTGACGACCTGGGTCGCCAGGACGGCGTTGAAACCGCCCAGGCCATTGTCGAAGGCGTTGGGAATGAGGTCCGTCTTGTAGGATTTGATGTCATAGGCGGCGAAGCCGCTCTTGGGAAAGAAATCGAGCGGCAGCTCGGCGCCCGTCGCTGGGCTGCCGTCGCCGAATTGGAATTCCGGCGTGGTAAGTGAGAAGGTTCCCCCGCCAGCAAAACCGTGAGCCAGGATCGAACCATCCGCGATGGTCACCCGCGAATTCACCGACGAGGGGTTGACCCCCACCACATTCTGACCCGTGCCTTGCTGCACGATGGTGGTGACCCGGAAGCCGGAAAGACCGCCGGGCAGCCTCTGGGCCGCATCGTCGGCGAGCTGGAAATAGCTCGTCTCGTCGAACAGGCTCAGGTCGCCGCCCCGAGCCGACAGGTCGAAACCGCCGTCCGGCCGGACATAGCCGCCTCCCGTCAGGTTTAGCCGGGCGCCGTCGTTGATCAGCAGGCTGCCGCTGATATCAAGGCTTTCTTGGGGAGCGTTCGGATCGTCGATCCGGACTGTGGTGTCCAGGGGCGCGACCCTGGGCGCCGCCATGAGGGTGATTTCGCCACCGTTCAGATAGGCCGAGCCGACCACGCTGCTGGCCGAGGCGTTGAAGTCGTTGGCCCAGCGGCCGGCCACGTCCAGGTGGCCGTTGATCACGACGTCATATGAGCCCGGCCCCTCTGGCTCGGGCGCCATCACCGAGCCAGCCGCGAAGTGGGCGGTGGTCAGGTCGATCGAGCCCCCCGGCGTCACGATCCGGCCGTCGACGGTGAGGGTCCGCCCGGAGAGCGCCTCGAACGCCCCGCCCGGGGCGAGGTCGACCTCCGCGTTCGCGGCGACGTCGATCTTGCCGCTGGTCTGGACCGTCAGCTGGCTCAGGCCCATGGATGACAGGGCGCCGGCGTCCAGGGAGATCACCAGCAGCCGATCGGTGGGCAGGACCGAGCCTGAGGGACGCGTGGGGATGATCAAGGAGCCGTCGGGGGCGAAGCTGATCTCCTGGCCGTAGGCGAAATCCGACGAGACCGGCGCGTAGTCTCCCGACCCGACGATGGCGATGTCCCCGCCGCCGGTCGGATTGCCGCTGAAATCGACCCCGAGCGCCTGGATGTCGAGATAGCCCCCGGCGGGTAGCTGGGAGGGCGCGCCCTGGACACGCCGCGCATCGCCATAGGTCGTTCCGGTTCCCGTGCCCGCCTGGGCGTCCAAAGTCTGTTTGGGCCCGGCGAAGGCGTCGGCGAACACCTGGCCGTCCAGGGCGGCGGCCGAGGCCTTGATGGTCAATGTCCCAGCGTCCCGCCCCTCGGTATATTGGCCCACCGCGTGGGCCCCGGAGAGAAGCGGGTCGACATAGGTCCGGGCGATCCCCCAGCGCGGCTGCACGCTGGTGAAGCCGTTGTAGACCGCCACATAGGTGTCGTTGGGGTCGGCGTAGGCGATGTCGATCACCTGGCCGTTGGCGTTGACCAGCCGGGAGGTCTGGACCATGCCGGCCTGGAAGGTCCGCCAACCGCCCGAGATGTCGATCGACGCGCCGGCCTTGACGATCACATCAGCCGCCTGGGTGATGTCGCCGCCGGCGGCGTGACTGGCCGCCCCCAAGGTCACATTGCCGCCGGTCGTCATCAGCTCGGAGGCCGTGACTCCGACCTGCTGATAATAGCTGGCCGCCTCGATCAGCGGCGATCCGACCCAGGCCACGCCGTCGGCCCGAACCCCCGACAGCCGGGGATCGACCAGCACCGTGGCGCCGTTGAGGAAGCCCAAGCGATAGTCGGGCGTATCGCGCAGTTCGTTCTGCTTGACGGGGCGGATCTGGATCAGGTTCCGCGAGGCCGGGATGAGGACGTCCTTCAGGCCGGAGGCGTCGATCACCGCGCCGCTGTCGATGAACACCCGCGAGGCTTCGGGACTTTGGCTATCCGACACCGTCTCCAGCCCGGGATCGGCGCCGATGGAGATGTCGGCGCTGGGGGCGTAGATCAGGCTGTTGGCCCCGATGTCGATCCGCGCGCCAGTGTCGCCGATCCGGATCCGGGAGGTCTTGAAGGCGCCCAGTGAGGTGGGGTCCTGGGGGATGGTGGCCGGGCCGTCGTCGGGGGTAATGGCGATCATCGCGTCCGGCGCCAGTTCGATGTCCCCGCCATAGAGGTTGACGTAGCCATTGCGCGCCACGCTGGTGGTCGAGCTGAGGATCCCGGCGTCAACCACCGCGCCGCCCGGGGTCGCGCCCAGGGAGACATAGCCGCGCGCCGCCTCGATGACCCCGCCGGCCAAGTTGTTCACATAGTCGCCGGTCACTGGGAAGGCGTTGGCGGTGGAGAGGACCAGGCCCCGCACGTCCGGGTCGATGCTGTTGACGTCGCCCTGGGAGCGGGTGAGCGTCACCTCTCGCCCGGACTGCAGGCTGACCTGGCCGTCCGGTGACGACAGGCGACCGCCGTTGACGACGCGCGGCGCGATGAACATCAGAAAACCGCCGTCGGCGCTGGCTATGTCCGCTCCGGCCTTGACCTCGACCGTCCCCTCCAGGAGGGGGTCGTAACTCGACGGGCCGGTCGCCTGGGCCGAGAAGGTGAAGGGCTGCAAGGAACCGGCGGCCGCCTGGTCGGCGTAGCCCAGGAGGCCGAGGCTCAAGAACTCGGTATTGCGCTGCTGCAGGGTGATCGGCGCGGGCGCGCTGTTCACGATCTCCAGGGCGTGGCCGATCTCCAGGCTCGTAGCCACCAGGGACTGCACATTGATTTGGGCGGTGGGGCCGAAGATCACGCCGTTCTGGTTGATCACCAGCACGGTCCCGTCAGCCTTGATCGCGCCCAGGATCTGGCTGGGCGCCGGCGCGGCGTTCGGGTCGCGCAGGCCGGTGGACGGGTTGATCTGGCCAACCACCCGGTTGAGGGCCACCCAGCTAGGCTGGGCCACGCCGTTCGAGGTCTGCTGGAAGGTGAGGGTCGTGTCCTTTCCGACGTTGAAGGTGGTCCACGACAGGATGGCGCGGGCGTCGGTCTGGACGACCTTGACCTGATTGGGGTCGCCCGCGTCGGCGGTGGGCAGTTGCGCGCCCTGCCAGGTGGCGATCCCGGTCGGATCGTTGGCGGCGGGGGTGATCTGGGTAACCGCCGGCTGCAAGCCGCCGATCGCCAGGCCGTTGGGGACCTGGGAGGACATCGCCGCCGCCGCCGCGCGAGCCGCCGCCTGGGCCTGGGCGGCGAGGTCGAGTGCCGAACCCACCTGGGTCTGGTTGCGCAGGGCGCGGGCCGAGGCGGCGGCCATCGCCGCGGTGCTCGCGCTCGACGGCGGAGGGGCCAGGGCGGCGGTGGCAGCCGCCGGGATCAGGCCCTGGGCGCCTGCCGCCCTCTGCAAGGCGCCGATCGATTGGGCCCGCGCCTCGCCTGAAGCCGCGGCGCTGACCAGGGCCGCCAGGCTCACGCCCATGAGGAGGCGAGCGCGGGCCCGGGGCGAAAGGGCGCCGAAAGTCGAAGCCGAACGGGTCATCCGCATCCTCCTCTTAACCTCTATTCCTAGCCGCCCGCGGGAGGCGGGTTGGCTGGCGCGGCCGCCTGGGTCCGCGCGTCGCAGCGATTCGCGCGCACCTGGTCCTCGCGGTCCTGGGCGATATTCTCCAGCCGGACCCGCCAGAACCCCACCACCGGCTCGTGCCCCTTCAGGACCTTGCCGAGCGTCACCTTGTGATAGGAGGCCAGGAGATCCTCGGCGAAGGCGACGAGCCGGGTATTCTTGGCCAGGCACGCCGAGGCGATGTTCGTTTGGGCCGTCAGCGCCGCCTGAAGGCGATCGCGATCCTTGGTCGCGGCGCGCGCCGCGTCGGACCCCTGGGCGAGGGCCGCCTTGTATTTTTCCAGTTCGGCCTGGCTGGCCGAGGCGGACGCCGAGAGCGCGGCATAGTCGGCCTTGGCCTTATCCAGGGCAGCGGTCAGCGCCGCCTTGGCCTCGGCGTCGCGGCGGGCGGCCCGCAGCTGGGCCTGGACGGCGGCCAGCCTGGCCTTGAGGGCCGAGGAATCCGGGCCGGGCGCCGCGACAAGCGGGGCCGCCGGCTTGGCGGCGCCGGCGGCCTGCTGGTCCTGAAGCTCGCGCAATTGCAGGACGGTGGAGCGCAACTGCTCGCGCAGCCTGTCCGCCTCGCTGTCGGCGGCGCGCGCCCCGAGGCCGGCCAGCATGAGCGGGATCAGCATGCAAGCGATCAAGGCCGGCTTCGCCATGGCCCTAGAACCTCGTGTTCAGTTCGAGTTGGAGGACGTCGATGGCCAGGGGCGGGCCAAACACCTCATTGGCGCTCAGCCACCGCCCGCTGACCCAGGTGTTATTGGCGAAGAAATAGGATCCCGAGACAAAATAGCCTCGGGCGTTGGTACCGCCCAGGTGGAAGTCGCTGTCGGTGAAGGCGTCGAGCACGGCGTCCGGCTCGATGTATTTGTAGCCGAAGGCGAGGTTCCAGTCGCCGCGCGCGCCGGCCCTGGGGTAGCCGATCGTCGCCTTGGCCAGCCAGGCGTTCTGCCCGCTGTGATAGGGTCCGAGAGTCCCGCCGGGGCCGCTGTCGAAATTGGTCACCGGCTGGGTCAGGGGGTTGGCGAAGATTCGGGCCGGGTCGTAGGCCAGGTTGCGGGTGTAGTCGCCGACCAGCTGAAGCCGCGCGGGACCCCAGATAGGCATTTCGAAGGCGGCGGTCACGTCCAGCAGATCATAGTCGTAGGAGAGGCCGACGAACTGGGGTTGCGGCGAATTGAGCGGGTTGTTGGGGTCCGGCAGGATGTCGCGGATGAGGAAGAGGGTGTTGCTCTTCTGGAGAAAGCTGGGCCGGCTCTGATCGGACGAGCACTGCTTGTTTCCGTCGAACAGGGCGCACGGATCGGAAAGCACCCCCTGGATGTTGCGATAGGTGTAGTAGGCGACCGCGCCCCGCAGGGACCAGGAAAGTTCGTCCGGCTTGTATTCGGCCCCCACCTGGCCGGCGAACAGCCATTTGGTGCGGTCGCCCGCCTTGAGCGCGCCGGCGGTCGGGAAATTGCTCGAGACGTAATCGATCGGGAAGGCGCCTGCCGTCGCGAAAGCCCTCAGGCCGGCGGGGCCGAACGGGAGGCCGGATGTGGCGGTGGCGGCCACCCCGTCGAAGTTCAAATCCTCGTCGAACACATTGTCGGTATGGTCGAAGGGATTGGGCATTCGCCCGAAGGTCACGCTTCCCCAATAGACCGGCGTCAGCGTGAGATAGGCCTGGTCGAGCCAGATCGCCTTCTTGCTCAGGCCTCCGCCCAGAAGTTGGGTGGTCGAGACCGGGCTGCCGTCGCCGCCGGTGGCCAATCGCACCCCGGCGGAGACCCCGTCGAAAATCTTGGCCCGGGCGGCCAGCCGCGCCCGGATGCTAAGCTGGTTCAGACGGTCTTCGCGGGTGTTCAGGAAGGGCAGGCCGTTGGGATTGGTGGCCGCGTTGATATCGATCGGGCCGGTGGCGTTGAACGCGGCATAGTCGATGAAGGGGGCGATGTTGTTCTGGGAATAGAAGTTGAACTGGTCGCGGAATCGGAAATCGCCGCTCCATTCGATGCGATTTATCCAGGACGGCACGGCGCCGGGGCTGGCCCAGCCCTCGGCCTGGGCCTGGGCCAGGACGTCCTGCTTGATCTCGTCGCGGATCTGGTTGCGCACGACCAGGGGGACGTAAGGCACCCGCACCACGCCGGGAGGCGGGGCCACCGGAGGCTGGGCGCCGGCCGCGAGCCGGGCCTGGGCAGCCTCGTCTTCCGCCTGCTGCTTGAGCGCGTCGGCGGCGTCCTGGGTGATCACCCCCTGCTTGACCAGCAGCCTGACCAGATTGATCACCATGCTCTCGGAGGGCGGCGGCGCGGGCGCGGCGGTCAGGCCGGGCGCCGTGGCCACGGCCTCGCTCTGGGCCAAGGCGGGTCCGGCGATCAGGGCCGCGGCCAGGGCGGCGAGGGTCGTCGGAGTCATGGATGGTCCTTTGAAACGCGGGATCGCGCGCGCGGCGGCGGCCCCCTCCACCCCTTCGGGGTCCCCCTCCCCCAGAGGGGGAGGAGAGAAGAAACAGTAACGCTCTCTTCCCCCTCCGGGGGAAGTACCGGCGAAGCCGGGGAAGGGGGCTCCAGCTCGGCTCAAAACTCGCGGAGTCATGCGCGCCGCCCCCGAATGGTGACTCGCTGAGGGAATTTGAAGGCGGCGGGGGGCGGTTCGCCGAGGGCGCGCATGCCCTCGAGGGTGGCGACGAGGACATGGTCGAGCTTGCCGTCGCCGCTGGTCCGCAGGATCCGGGCCCGGGTCAGGCGGCCGCCGCCATCGACCCATACCGCCACGTCGGCGGTGAACACCTGGCGGTTGACGTGGTCGTCCGACTGCACGACCTGCTGGATCTCCGAAGACAGGAAGCGCCCGTAACTGGCTTGGGCGAATCCGCCGCCCCCGCCGCCGCCAGCCCCATCGCTTGGGCCTCCGCCGATGGTCTGCCCGCCGCCCGCTCCCGCCCGGATGCCGAAGGCGTCGCCGCCGGCCTGGGCGGGCCCGGCGATGGTCAGCTGTTTGGGCTGGTCGGCTGACGCCTCCTGCGGTTTGGGCGTTTGAACGACCTTGTCCGGCTCGGGCGGCTTTTCCGGCGGCGGCGGCGGTGGTGGTGGCGCGGGCGGAGGGGGCGGCAGCAGATTGACCGTGGTCACGGCCGCGTCTGGCCGATTGACTCCGGAGATATTCTGGCTGAGCCACCATACGCCCAGGCCCACGGCGACAAGGCCGCCGACCGCGATGGCCGACCCCATCCGTCGTCGAGATCTTGGTTTGTCTTTTTTGGTCATGGGGCTGGCTCTAGACCTCATCCTGCCTGGGGCTTGCCGGTGACCAGGCCGACCTTGTTGAGGTCGAGCCGCCGGAGCAGGTCGAGAATGTCCATGACCTTCTGATACTGGACCAGGGAATCGCCCTTCACGACCACGGGGAAGTCGGGGTCCAGGGCCTTGGCGGTGCGCAGCCGGCTCTCCAGGTCGGGCAAGGTCACCGGATAGGCGTCCAGGAAGATGTCGCCGTTGGGGTTGACGGTGATCGCCTTGGTCTTGGGTTTGGAGAGGCTGACCGTGGAGCTGGCCTTGGGCAGGTCGACCTTGATCCCCTGGACCGCGGCGGTGGTCATGATGATGAAGATGACCAGCAGCACATAGGCCAGGTCCAGCATCGGAGTGATGTTGATGTCGTCATAGGGTTTGTCTTCGTCCTGAACCTGCACGACGGCTCTCCTATTCGGCGGCCAGGGGACGCTCGGCGTCCCGGTGAAGTTCGGAAATGCGCGTGGCGAATTCGTCGACGAACACCAGCATGTTCGCCGAGACGTTCTTGTTGCGCAGGAGGATATAGTTGTAGCCGAACAGGGCCGGGATCGCGACGGCGAGGCCGGCGATGGTGGCCAGCAGGGCCGCCGAAATGCCCGGTGCGATGGCGTTGATGTTGACGTCGCCGGCGGCGGCGATGTCGGCGAAGGTGATCATCACCCCCACCACGGTGCCGAGCAGGCCCAGGAACGGCCCCCCCGAAATGGCGATGGTGAGGGTCACCATGGAGCGCGACAGCCGCTGGTTCTCGCGCACCAGGGCGGTATTCATCAGGGAACGGATGACCTCTATTCCTTCGTAGGTGACCGTCGACTGGCCGCGCGCGGCGCGGCGCGCCATCTCCTGGGCGCCCGCGTGGTAGACCCGGAAGATCGAGGAGTCGGCGAAGCGCTCCGCCGGCGAGGCGGCGTCCAGGGACAGGGGATCGCCGCCGTGGCTGTGGAATTCCTCCAGGAAGGCGTTGTTGGCCCTGTCGACGTCGTTCACATAGGTCGTCTTGCTGACCATCACGAGCCAAGAGGCCACGGCCAGGATAGCGAGAAGGGCGATGATCGCCCAGGCCGGCGCATCGACGTGGGTGACGATCAACCCCAGAGATCCAAAGCCGATTCCCGCCTGCTTCTGGTCCGCGCCATAGGCGACCAGCCGCGATTCGGCCCCCTGGCTGGAGGCCTCCACCGCGATCAGGGCCGCGGGCCGGGCCACGCGGGAGAGCCGCGCCTCGTCCATCTCGCCAACGAAGGGCGCGAGATCGGAGGGCGCGGCCACGTCTCCTCCCAGGCCCGTCGCGGAGGAGAGGGCCGGCAGGGCGCCCGCCAGCGTGGCGGCGGGGCGTCCGTTCACATAGAGGCTGACCGCCTTGCCGTCGGCGGCGGCGGCGATGTGGGCCCATTGGTTGGCGGTGATCGCGGCGGTGGCCGCGGCCCGCTGGACGCCCCCGGCGCCGTGGACCTCGACGAACGGGACACCCTGGTCGAGGCCAACGATCAGGGCCGAAGCGCCGTCGCGCCGGACGTAGAGCGCGGCCCTGGGCTGGGGCGCGGCGGTCTTGACCCAGGCGCTGAAGGTGAAACCGCCTCCCGCCGCGATCGCCAGCGACGGGGCCGCCGGAATGGTCACGGCGCCGGCGCCGGTGAACCGCGCGCCCTTACCTATGATCGCCGCCTGATCGATCCCGGCGACCGGGCCGGATGCATTGTTGTGGTTGGCGGTCTTGTCGGCGGGCGGCGTCCCGCCCGTTCCGTCGAAATGATAGACCCCGGCATAGTCGGCGTCGAAGGTGGCCGCAGCGTCCCCCGCCGGGGTAGCCTTCTTGTTGCCGTAGTAGAGCCAGATCGGCTTGGCCGCGCCGGCCGGGAATTGCGGCACGTCCACCCACACCGCGGCCACGCCTAGCAGGGGATCGAAGGTCTCGACATGGAAGGCCAGCGGCGTCTTGTCGTCGGCGGCGACGAAGCGCAGGTCGGCGCCGTTGTCCTGGGCGTCGGCGAACTTGAAGTTGCCGCTATGCAGGCGGACCAGGACCGGGACCCGGCCGGCCGGCTGGACGATGTTGCCGCCCTTGGCCGAAGCGTCGAGGGTGATCTCCTTGCGGAAGGGCCAGTCCTTCTGCCACCAGGCGTTGGCGACGGCGGGCAGGGCCGTGGCCGCCATCACGACCATCAGCAGCCAAGCCCGCATGTCTCTCGTTCTCCGGGTCGACGCGCGGGTCATCAGAATTCCGATTTCAGGCTGAAGACCGCGCGCGGCCGGCCCATCCGGGTGACCGCGCCGTCGGCGAGCGGGACGGCGAGCACCACGTCGCCCTTGAGGTATTTCAGCACCTGGAAGCGGACACCCAGGCCGGCGCTGTAGAGAGCGAAGACATCCGTCTGTTCGGGCAGCGGGTCGATGACCCGCAGAAACGCCCCGTCGAGGAAGCCATAAACGCGCAGATCCTCGACGAAATGATCGGCGAGGCGGCCCAGCCGTGGCGCGAGGGCCGGCGAGCGAAGTTCGAAGGAGCCGGAAAAGCCGCTGTCGCCGATCGCTTCGGACTGCAGATAGCCGCGCACCGAGGCGAGGCCGCCGGCGGCGAACTCCTCGCTGGGTATCAGGGGCTGGTCGGCGAGCTGGCCGGAGAACCGCTCCGCCGCCTCCACGCCGTGGCCCAGAGCCTGGGTGAGGGCAGCGTCGAGGTTCAGGTGGATGAAATTCGGGTTGGCGTCGCCGCGCTTGAACTGGAAGGCCGCGATATCGCTCCCCAGGCCGCGGATTCCGGCGGTGACGCCCAGGGAAGCCCGCTGGCTCGAGCGGGCGCCGGCGCGCTGCAGGCTATAGACGGCGTTGAGCGGAACGTAGACGACGGTGTCGGCGAAGCCCGGCCCCCCCAGCGAGATGTTCTCGTCGAAATGCTTGAAGTCGGCCCCGAAGCTCAGGGACTGGGAAAACTCGACTAGCTGCGGCAGCTGGAGGATGCCCCGCACGCCGACCGCATAGCCCTTGCCGAGCACGTTGGTGCCGCCCAAGGTCGCGACATCGCTGTTGGAGTCATAGCCGTAGGCCAGCAAGCTCCACGGCGTTCCCCACAGCGGCGCCAGGTACGACCCGGCGAAGATTTGGGAGTCGCTGGGCCTCTGCGGCGCCACCGAATAGGTGAAGGAGACGCTGTGGCCCAACTGCCAGAGATTGTCGTAGTGGGCCGAGGCGACCAGGCGCAGGGGCCGGGTGTCCTGGCTGTGGTCGTTGGTCAGTTCCAGGCTGGCGTGCAGGGGCAGGGTGTCGCTGACCTTGAGGTCGACGTCCACGGTCCCGGGCGCCACGCCGGCCCGCAGCACCGGCGTCACGCGCCGGTCGGAGAGGCGATTGGTCTCGGCCAACTCCTTCTGGGTGTGGTTAAAGTCGGGAACCTCGCCTTCCTTCAACGACGGGGTCTGACGGCGGATGACTTCGGGAGAGAAATACCGTGAGCCCACCACCCGCAGGCGCCCAACCGGGGCCTCGACCACGTGCAAGCGGATGATCTCTCCGGGGTTCTGGGCGGGAACCTCGACCACCACCGACTGATACCCCCGGTCGTGATAGACCTTTTCGAGCGCGCCGCGGGCATGCTCGACATCGTCGGCGGTCCGCCCCGGCCCCAGGAACGGATAGACGGCCGTCTCGATCTCCACGGGTTGCAGCAGGCGGGCGCCGTCCACGTCATAGGCCTCAATATCGAAACTCGGTTGGGGCGTCGCTGGCCCGGCCGCCGCCGCCATCGTGCCGCAACAGGCCGGGAGCAGCGCCCAGCACAAGCGCCCCGCGATCAGCCGCCGATGGCGCATGGACCCCTGAAACCCGCATTTCGCCAAAGCACCGCCGCCGGGCTTTCGGCCAAGTCGTTAACCGAACCTCGAGGCCGGATCAAGGTTAGTTTCCACCTCCGCCCGCGTTTATACCGTTCCACTATCGATTATGCATAGTTTTTTGGCCAATGCATAGTATTGTAACGATTATATGACAATTAGTTCACAGTTTCATTAAATTCGAACCTTTGTGCCAAACCGGGCGCCGCGGAAACGCGCGACCGGCCGCAACATCGGATCAGCCTGCGCGGGCGAGCGCGAATCCATGATTCCAATGCCCTCACGCCGGCCCAACCCTCACCGCCGGGAACAACGTGACAACGCTTCAGCCCCCGCCCCCCGTCTATTAGTCCGGACACATACCATATTTTATCAGTTGTCATCAAACCGTCATAAGTAAGTCGCTTAAATATTACTTGACTGCGACGAGTTCCACCGCCACTAGCGGCGCAGCCCACCGTTTCGTCGGCGCTCCCAAACTGAAGATGCGGCGATCAAGGCGATCAAGTCGAAGGCGGGAAGGGCTTAGTATTGGCGCTTAGCCGGGACAGAGTACATCAGCAGTTAGGTTCACGGCATCAGACACACTCATGGCAACTCGAGGGATACCATACACAATGTCCAAGATAAAACTCATGATGGGCGCCAGCGCCCTCATCGCCGCGGCGGTAAGCATCGCCGGTTCGGCGTCGGCGGTCGCGACTCAATCCTACGGCGGCGGCTCTTCGCTGGTCGGGCCCTACATCCGCCAAGCCGAGGATTGCTACGGCAACCCCACCGACCTGGTGAACAAGGGCGCCGACCTTCACAGCCCCACCGCCGTGTCGATCACGCCCTTCAACTATACCGGGACGCCTCCGTTCAACTGCGCCACCACTCATGTGGATTCGACCATCCAGCTCAACTACATTTCAACCGGCTCGGGCACCGGCATCAAGGGCCTCTACAGCCATGACGCCGCCGCGTTCTGGGGCGACACCGTGCCTCCGGGCAACAACGGCACGGCATACCCTACTGTCGACTACGCCGCCTCCGAAACCTCGCTGGGGGCCACGGACGTCACCGTCTACAACGCCGGTGGCGTCGAACAGGGAATCACTTTCACCGCCACGCCCGGGCCCGGCCAATACCCGATCCCGCAGCCGAAGTTCGGAAACCTGATCCAGTATCCCCTGCTGATCACGCCGGTCGATATCGCCTATGACTCGGTCTACAAGAAGATCCGCCAGGGCGACGGCTCGGTCAAGGCGTTCCACTTCAACATCAAGAGGCCGCGCGCCAACGGCAGCGGCGGCTTGGTCCTCGACGCCGCCACCTATTGCGGCATCTTCAATGGCCAGATCACCAACTGGAACGATCCGGCGCTCAAGGCGCTCAACGGCGGCAAAACTCTGAAGGATCCGGCGGACGGCGGCACGTTCAGCGTTCCGATCACCATGGTTGGCCGGTTCGACAGTTCAGGCACCAGTTCGGTGTGGACGCGGCACCTCGCCGCCATCTGCCCCGGCGTGATCAGCGGCAACCAGTACGCCGACTCCACCTCCACCATGCCCGCATCCCTTCAAGGCCCTCACTATATCAAGTCCAACCCGAACTTCCCGTTCACCGACACCCCCAGCAAATACACTCTGGCCGACGGCAATGACGGGGTCGCCAAATACGTCCAGTTCGACCCGGCCAACGACCCCGGCTCCACCGCTGGAGACACCGTGATCCAGGGTCGAATGGGTTATCTGGGTCCGGACTTCGTGCTGCCGTCGGTTCTCGACACAGGCAACAATACCTACGGCCTGAACTCCGCCAGCATCCTGCGGGTGGTCGGCAGCAAGGCGATTTCACCCACCAGCGCGACGGTGGCTCTCGTCTACAAGTCGACCATCCTGCCTCCGACCGGCGGCAATCAGTCGGATCCGAGCAAGTGGGTGCAGGCGGCCAGCAAGACGGCGGAGATCGCCATCCCGTCGAACCCCAAGGCCTATCCGATCGCCGGCACCAGCAACTATCTGGGCTACACCTGCTATGCGGCCGCCGACGTGACCACCAAGCAGACGGCGTTCCTCCATTGGTATGAAACCAGCGCCCTGACCACCGATCCCGACAAGGGCATCCTCTCGAAGGCCGGCTTCGCGGTGATGCCGAGCGCCTGGTTGAGCGCTATCGACCAGACCTTCCTGGCCCCGAACGGCACGACCCGGCCGCTCAACCTGAACATCAAACAGGCGGGAACCGGCCCGGCCACCGGCACGGGCTCCCAGTGCAACGCGATCACTCCCGGCGCATGACGCCCGGATCGATCCTTTCCTCGTAACCACGACGGCCCCGGCGAAAGCCGGGGCCGTTTTTGGTTTTAGGCGATCCACCATGCCAGCAAGCAGGCCGCCGAGAAGCGGCTTGAACGTCAGGGCCGGACCCACCTGCTTGTGCCCCCGCCCCCTCCACCGCTTCGTGGTCCCCCTCCCCCGCAAGAGGGCAGGGGAGGATTGACGGCGTGCAAGGCCGCGCCGTGGGCGCGGAGCCAGGCGCGGGGGGGCTTTTCGTCGCCGATCAGGGTTCGGACGAGGCGCCAGAAGCCCGGGCCGTGATTGGCTTCGAGGAGGTGGGCGCATTCGTGGGCGACGACGTAGTCGGCGACCGCGAAGGGCGCGAGGGCGAGGCGCCAGGAGAGGCGGATGGCGGCGGCGCGGCCGGGCCTGGCGGGCGAGCAGGATCCCCACCGGGTGCGGGCGTCCATCACCGCGATCGGCGGCATTCCGACTCCCAGCGCGGTGCAATGGACCCGGGCGCGGGCCTTGAACACCGCCAGGGCCTCCCGCTTGATCGCCCCGCCCCCCGCCAGGCGGCAAGGCGCGCCGAACAGAGCCACGGTTTCGCCCGCTTCCAGCCGGCTGGGCGCGGGCAGTTCGGCCAGGCGCTCGGCGACCCAGGCGCGGCGCTGGCGGGCGAAGGCGGCGGCTTCGGCCAGGCGGCGCAGGGAGGGTGCCACGGCGACCACCTCGCGGCGCGCCCGGTCGATCCTCAGGGAGACGCGCCGCGCGCGGCGGCTGACGCTCAGGCGGACCTGGGCGCCGCCGATCTCAAGCCGCTCGCCGTCCGAGTAGGGAGGTTTCAACCAGGCCATGGCCCGCCGATAGGCCGCTTTGGCGCCCCGGCAAAGCCGCTTCGCTCCGGGCGATGAAGGCCAGCACGCGGGGATAGATCTCCTGAGCGAAGCGCCGGCCGTTGAACACCCCGTAATGGCCCACGCCCGGCTGGACGTAGAGCTCGCGCAGGCCCCC
Organism: Caulobacterales bacterium; assembly: GCA_038323535.1. Taxonomy (GTDB): domain Bacteria; phylum Pseudomonadota; class Alphaproteobacteria; order Caulobacterales; family Caulobacteraceae; genus Acaudatibacter. Next base: position 5,601 of record JBBQGZ010000010.1, on the reverse strand, counting down.
CGGCACATGGGGGCAGAGGCCATGGGCGGCCTGGGTCTGGCCGACGCCGGAGATGTCGTCCTTTTCCCCCTCGACGGTCATCAGGCCGATGTCGGTCAGGGCGGCGGGATCGACCGGCTGGCCCCGATGGACGAGCTCCCCGCGCGGCAGCAGATGGCGCTGAAAGACCACGTCCACGGTCTGCAGATAGAACTCTTCGGTCAGATCCAGCACGGACATGTATTCGTCGTAGAATTCCCGGTGCCGGTCGGCGGAATCCCCGTCGCCGCGCACCAGGTTGTCGAAATAGCGCCGGTGCGCGGCCTGGTGCAGGTCGAGGTTCATCGAGAGGAAGCTGTAGAGCTGCACGAAGCCCGGATAGACCCGCCGAAATGTCCCGGCGTAGGGCGGCGGCACGGTGTCGATCATCCTGGACTGGAACCAGGTGAACGGGCGTTCCTCGGCGAGGCGATTGGTGACCGTCGGCGAGCGGCGGGCATCGATCGGCGAGCCCATGAAGGTCAGGCTGGCCGGCCTCAAGGAGTCGCCGTCCTCGGCCATCAGGGCGGCGGCGGCCAGCACCGGCGGCCCCGGCTGGCAGACCGCCACGACGTGGGCCGGGCGGCCGATCACCCGCAACATCTCGCCGACCGCGTCGATGTAGTCGTGGAAATCGAAGCGGCCCTCCAGGATCGGCACGTCGCGGGCGTTGGACCAGTCGGTGACATAGACGTCGTGGTCGGCGAGGAAGGTCCGCACCGTGCCGCGCAGGAGGGTCGCGAAATGGCCCGACAGGGGCGCGACGATCAGCACCGCCGGGCCGCCGGTCGCCGCCCCCGCTTGCGCCAGATCGGCGCCGTCGCGGGAAAAGCGCAGCAGCCTGACCCAGGCCGAGCGCCAGACGGTCTCGCACGTCACGCCCACCGAGCGACCGCCGATCGTGACCTGGTCGATTCCCCAGGCCGGCTTGAAATATCGCCGGGTCAGATTGGCGATCAGGTCCGCCGAGGCATAGAGGGTCCGGCCCAGGGTGGAGGCCGAGGCCGGATTGATCGGCGAGCGCCAGAACTCCCGGGCCGTTTCGGAGACGATGCGCAGAGGGGCGGCGCCGCGGTAGGCGGCTTCGTGCAAAGCGTAGAACATCACCCCTCGTGATTTGTGCAACGCAACACCATGGGCGTTGCGCCCCGGCAAGTCCAGCCTTGGCCTTGCGCCCGGAGGGCGGGATGACGATCCTGATGCGCGGGGCCGGGCAAAGCTCGCGCGCGGCGTCCGCGAGGCCCTCTTCAACGCCAAGACGCCAAGGAGCCAAGAAAACAGAACGGCGCTTCGCGCGAATCACGGAACTTCACCAGCCTCTTGGCGTCCTGGCTCCTTGGCGTTTCAAAACCGCGGATCGGATGGCCATGGGCTATCTTAGTGTCTAGGAGCGCCGCGCTCGTTCTGGAGGCGCCCGCCCGCCGGCAGGTGGGCAAGCTTGCCGTCAGCTTCCGCCCATGGCCGCCGTGATCTGGCCGGCGACCTCCACCGGCGAGACGCCGAAGGCGATCGGGCGGACGAACCGTCCCTTCGGGTCCATCAGATAGACGATCGAGGTGTGATCGACGCTGTAGCCCGGGCCGGCCCCGGCCTTCTTGTAGTAGACGTGATAGGCGCGCGCGGTCGCCGCGACGTCGGCGGGGGCGCCGGTGAGGCCGATCGCCCCTCGCGGAAACGCCGGGCTGGAAAGGTAGGTCTTCAGCTGGGCGGGGGTGTCCCGCTCCGGATCGACGGTGATGAACACCACCTGGAACGCCTTGGCCCGGTCGCCCATCCGATCGATGGCCTGCGCGAGCGTGGTCATGGTGGTGGGGCAGACGTCGGGGCAGAAGGTGTAGCCGAAGAAGACCGCCGTCCACTTGCCGTTCAGGATTTTCTCGTCGACGCGGGCGCCGTTCTGGTCCGTCAAATGGAAGGCGCCGCCGACGTCCGATGGCGGACGGGCGGAAGGGCCGTGGGCCCGCCACGCCAGGCCCGCCGCGAGCGCCGCCGCCAAAACGATGGCCGCGACCAGGATCCAGGAGCGTTTCATCGCGGCTCGCGAAAAAGGAACACTCGCCTCGGGCGGCGTTCCGGACGATCCTCCCAACTCATGAAATCGACCTCGGAACTCCACCGGCTTGGCGACGGGCCCGACCAGGCCGCCCGGCGGGGCTCCGATACGCCGCCGGCGGTGGGGGGACAAGGGCCAAGGATCCGCACCCTCGTGCGCCTGCGGTGGCTGGCCATCGCCGGCCAGGCGGCCGCGGTGGGTGTGGTCGGCGTCTGGCTGAAGGTGGCGATTCCCGTGGGCCCCTGCCTCGCCCTGATCGCGGCGAGCGCCCTGGTGAACCTCGCCTTGACGCTCTGGCCAGCCGCGCGCCGCGCGGCCAGGCGCTGGGGCGCGAGCGCCCACCTCGGTTTCGACATCCTCCAGCTGTCGGCCCTGCTTTTTCTGACCGGCGGGGTGGTCAATCCGTTCAGCCTCCTCTTGATCGCGCCGGTGACCATCGGCGCCGCCACCCTGCCGTCGCGCGACGCCGCCGGCCTGGGCGTCCTGGCCATCGCGCTCAGCATCGCTCTGGCCGCCGCGCCCGCGCCGGCCCCCTGGGCGATGGCCGGGACCGCGAGCCCGTCGGGGCTCTACCCCATCGCCCGCGTCGTCGCCCTGGTGGTCGGCATCGCGGTCACCGGCGGCTATGCGTCCTGGGCCGCCGGCGAAGCGGCGCGGATGGAGCTGGCCCTCCACGTGACCGAGCGGGTGCTGGCGCGGGAGCAGCGCCTTTCGGCCCTGGGCGCCCTGGCGGCGGCGGCGGCGCACGAGCTGGGCACGCCGCTCGCCACCATCGCGGTCGTCGCCAAGGAGCTCTCTCGCGAGGCGCCGGAAGGGGCGATGCGCGACGACGCCGACATCCTGGTCGCCCAGGCCCAGCGCTGCCGCGATATCCTGCGGCGCCTGGCCGAAACCCCCGAGGTCGGCGACGCCCTGCACGAGCGCATGAGCCTCCTGCAGTTCGTCGGCGAGATCCTCGGCCCCTACGCGGGCGAAAAGGCGGTGCGGGCCGAGGCGGTGGTGACCGGCCCGCCGGGCATGGCGGCGCCGGACCTGTGGCGGCGGCCGGACGTGCTGCACGCGATAAGCGCGATGGTCGAAAACGCCTTCGACTTCGCGCGGGGAGAGATCCTCGTCACCGCGCGGTTCGACGCCGAGGCCATAGCCATCGAGGTGCGCGACGACGGCCCCGGGTTCGCGCCCGCGGTGCTGGCCAGGCTGGGCGAGCCCTACGTCACCAGCCGGCCGGGCGCGGAGGGTTCGCGCACCGGCCACATCGGCATGGGCCTGGGCCTCTTCATCGCCAAGACCCTGCTGGAGCGCGGCGGGGCGGCCGTCGCCTTCGCCAACCGCGATCCGGCGGGCGCGGTCGTGACCGTCCGCTGGCCCAGGGCGCGCATGGAGGCCCTGGCGGACGGCGGGATCGGCCGGCGCCTGGCCCCTTGATGTCCGCCCCGCTTGTGCGACATGATGCCGCAGGGCGGGGCGGAGAGGGCCCATGGGCGATATCGACGCGGCGGTGGCGGCGCTGCCCGACCGGACTCTGCTGCTGCTCGACGACGACGCCGCCTTGCGCAAGCGCCTCGGCCGGGCGCTCGAAACTCGGGGCTTCGTCCCCACCCTGGCGGAGACGGTCGCCGAGGCGACCGCGGCGGTGCGCGCCTGCCCGCCGGCCTTCGCCGTCCTGGACCTGCGCCTCGAAGACGGCTCCGGCCTGACGGTCGCCCAGGCCCTGCGCGAGGCGCGCCCGGGCGCCCGGGTGATCATCCTGACCGGCTACGGGGCCATCGGCACGGCCGTCGCCGCGGTCAAGGCCGGGGCGGTGGACTATCTGTCGAAACCCGCCGACGCCGACGACGTGGTCAAAGCCCTGCTGGGCGCCGCCGCCGGCGAGGCGCCCGCGCCGCCGGAAAACCCGATGAGCGCCGATCGCGCGCGCTGGGAGCACATCCAGAGGGTCTATGAATTGTGCGACCGCAACGTTTCCGAAACCGCCCGCCGCCTCAGCATGCACCGGCGCACCCTGCAGCGCATCCTCTCCAAACGCGCGCCGCGGTGAGGGGGGGCGCTACCCCTTCGTCATCGCCCGCATCGCCGCCAGACGGGCGAAGGCGAGGGTAATGGATTTGCGGCGGGCCGGGGCGAGCGGGGTCTCGGGCGCGTCGCGCAGCACCGCGCCGTCGAAGGCGTCGGCGACGATCAGGCCGGGCCTCTCGGGGAGGATCTCGCGCGGGAACTCGGGGGCCACGGCGAAGAAGAAGGCGTCGCACCAGGGCAGGTACTCACCCCACTTGCGGTCGCAGCGGTAGTCTTCCAGGCTCGACTTGACCTCCACCACCGCGATCTGGCCGCGCGGCCCCAGCGCCATGATGTCCGCCCGCCGCCCGTTGGGCAGGCAGACCTCGAGCAGGGGCGCATAGCCCAGGGCCATGAACAGCCGCCCGGCGCCGCGGGTGACGGCGCCGGTCGTCTCGGGCCGGGTGAAGGTAAGGACGACGGCTTCCATAAGCCGCCATTTGTGTTCCGCTTTCGTTCGAGGTCAAGCCGGGGGGCGATTATGCACTTGACAAACGCAAGTGGGATGAGTAGGTTGAATCCATTGAAGGATTCACCAAATGTCGATTCTCTCCCATCCCCGCTTCCACGACGAAACCGCCGCCTTCGCGTGGGTTGAAGCCGAACTGTGGCCGACCGGCCCCATCTGTCCCCACTGTGGCGGCTTCGATCGTATCAGCGCGATCAAGCCGAACGCGGCGAAAAAGGTCCGCGTCGGCCTGAAATTCTGTGGCCAGTGCCGCAAGCAATTCACGGTCCGCGTCGGCACGATCTTCGAGGACAGCCACCTTCCCATGACGAAGTGGCTCCAGGCGATCCACTTAATGGTTTCGTCCAAAAAGGGCGTCTCCAGCCACCAGATCATGCGGACGCTAGAATGCACCTACAAAACCGCGTGGTTCCTGACGCACCGTATCCGCGAGGCGATGCGGACCGGCGAGTTGGCGCCCTTCGGCCAGGGCGGCGGCGACGTAGAGGTTGACGAGACCTTCATCGGCTTCGATCCCGACGAACGCGCGACCGGTAACTGGACCGCGAAGATGAAAGTCCTGTCGCTCGTGGATCGCACCACGGGCCGCGCCAAGAGCGTTGTCGTGGACGATCTCAAAATGGCGACGGTCGTTCCGATCCTGGACGCGGCCATTTCCCGCGAGGCTCGCCTACTGACGGACGAAGCTCCGCGCTACACCGCCATCGGCTGGAATTTCGCGGCCCATGGCACCGTCAACCATGGCCGCGAGGAATACGTTCACCCGCTCGATCGCTCGATCCACACCAACACGATCGAAGGCTATTTCAGCATCTTCAAGCGCGGCATGAAGGGCGTCTATCAGCATTGCTCCAAAAAGCACCTTCACCGCTACATGGCCGAATTCGACTTCCGCTATTCGAACCGGACCGCCTAGCAGGCTGTTGAAGAAGTGGCCCAAGGGACGGCTTTGAACGTCGTCTCGTCACCGTTGCGGTAGGAGATCTCGCCGACGAGCGAGCCGTCG
>JBBQGZ010000009.1:0-40360 GCA_038323535.1 Caulobacterales bacterium | reverse complement strand
GATGAAGGCGACCAGGTGAGCGGCGATGGATGGGCCGAACTTCAAGACGACGGCTCGCTCGTCGGCGAGATCTCCTACCGCAACGGTGACGAGACGACGTTCAAAGCCGTCCCTTGGGCCACTTCTTCAACAGCCTGTTAGAGGTGTTGGGCCGACGGCAGATCGCCTGGACGTCCATCCGCCTCATTGGGATGATCACTTGCTGGCGGCAAACCTGGATACCCTCGCCGCACAGGGTATCGCGCGCCGATTCGGCTGCCGCCGAACGGGTGGTCCTTATGCAACTCGTCGATCCGGCGCAGAAAAGCCGTCACTTCAAGCGATGCACGACGGCCGGACCTGAAGGCCGGCGACGTCGGCGGCGCGCAGCGGCTCGATCGGCGCCCCGGACGGCGGAACCGGGTTGAACCCGATCCGCGCTTCGGCCAGGACCGACGGGTCCTTGGGCTTGGCGATCCTCAGCCAGGCGAGGAATTCGCCGGCCTCGTCGTAGGTCCCGAAGCAGAGGCCGGTCAGGGCGCCGCCGGGCCGCAGGATGCCGACGGCGCCATGGGCCGAGCCCTCCGCGTGCAGGCCGAAGAAGGTCGGCGAGAAGTCTCGCGCGGGCACCAGGGGCGTGTCGTTCGCCACCGCCGACGTACGGGTGATCTCCTGGACCCTGTCGTCCTTCTCCTCATAGGTCCCGTCGCCGGCGAGAATGTGGCGGACCGTGTAGGTCAGATCGACCTTGGCCTTGACGTCCGCCTTGGGGGGCGGCGCCAGCACGAGGCTCTGGGTCAAGGCGAGGTGGCCGGGCGCAAGGATCGCCCCGGCCTTGTCGTGATAGGCCCCGATCGCGGAGACGACGGTTCGGGAGGGATTGCCGTCATAGGCGATGTCGACCTTGACCACCGTGTTGCCGGTGAGGTCGACGCCCAGGCCGCCCTGACGGTGGATGTCGAGCACGCGGCCGCCGTCCTCGACGTCGGCGGACAGGGTCTCGGCCTGCTGGGTGACCGCGAGGGTTTCCGCTCGCGTGTCGCTTTGGGAGGCGCCCAGGGTCGCGCCCACGGCGGCGGGAACCCCGGAGGGCGCGCTGAGGCTTTCGGTCAGGCCGCGAACCGCCGTGAACTGGACGGTTCCGGCGTTGATCGTCGTATAGGCCGTGGCCAGGGTGTCCCAGCCGACGAACTTCGCGCCCGCCAGGCGGATCGTGACGTCGGTCGCCTCCAGGCGATCGGCTGGGTTGAACGGGGGGTCCTTGCGAACGGTGACGACCAGGGTCCGATGCACGACCGTTCGGTCGTCCGGCCCCGAGGACGATCCGCCGCCCAGCGCGCCGGCGAGATTGGCCCGCAGGGCCGCCGGGGTGGCGCTCATGTCCGGCCTGCCCAGGACATTGACATAGGCGGCCAGGGCCCGCTCGGGAAAGCCGACACCCGACGCCGTCGCCCCGGACGAGGGCGTCGGGATGCTCATGGCGAAGGCGCTGGCGGTGGGAACGATGTCGTGGCAGGGCGACTGGGTGGACGGGTCCGGCGAGCAGATCGCGCTCTGGTAGCGCCCGATCACCTTGTCCGAGGCGCAGGCGCCCAGCAGGAGGGCGGCGGACGCACTGGCGAAAAGCGCCCTAGGCATCGTCGACCTCATAGATCACGCCATGATCCGGCGAGCCCCCGGCGCACGGTGGCAGGGAGAGTTCGCCGACGGTCACGCCATTGAACCGCGCCTTCGGCAATTCGTGCGGAGGATCGTCGTAGCAGGCTAGGCCCTCGAGTTCCGCCAAGGTCGGCCGAGTCGCCGAATAGACCCACGCATCCGGATCGGCCTCCGCATATTTGTCGAGGACGAGCACGAAAAAGCTGGACATGGCGCTTTTTCCCCTAGCGTTCGCCGCCGCTTATCGGCGTTGCCGTAGTTGTCACTTCAAGGCCGTCTCGCGCAAGGTCTCGCTCTCCATACGCCCCGGCCGGCGGTCAGCGCGGGCCGTGCGGACGCTCACGCTATCATGTGATAGCACTTCCAAGGCGCCGTCGAGCGTTCGCCGACCTTGAAGGGCGCCGTGCGGTTGCTCGGAGACTAGTCGACCAGCCCCGGCGCCAGGACGTGGGCGCCGGCCTGGCGCAGGCGGGCTTCGCCGAGGTCGCGCAGGAGGGCCCGGGCCGCCGGATCCTCGGTCAGCCAAACGGCCGCCGAGGCGACGCGGGCGATGCGTGTCCCGGCGCCGAACAGGCGCTGCAGGGTTTCGAACGGCGAGGTCCGGGTGTCGAACGGCGTCAGGCGCGCCTCGCCCCTGATCCCGGCCAACGTTTTGGCGCGGTCGACGGCCTGGTAGAACCCGCCCAGATGGTCGACCAGCCCCAGGGCCTTGGCCTGGGCGCCGGTCCACACCCGTCCCTTGGCGATCTCGCGCACGCGGGCGTCCGGCAGGCCGCGCCCCTGGGCCACCCGGGCGACGAACCCGTCGTAGATATGATCCATCCAGGCGGAGAAGGCCGCTTTCTGGGCCGGGTTCATCGGCCCCTCCAGGGAAAAGGCGTCGGCGTAGTCGCCGCCCACCTTGACGCCGCGCACGTCGACGCCGAGGCGCCCGAGCGCCGGGCCGAGCACGAACTTGCCGCCAAAGACCCCGATCGAGCCGGTGAGGGTGGTGGGCTCGGCGACGATTTCGGAGGCCTGGGAGGCGATCCAATAGCCCCCCGAAGCGCCGTAGGTCCCCATGCTGACCACCACCGGCTTGCCCGCCCCGCGGGCCGCGCGCACGGCGGCGAGGATCTGTTCCGAAGCGGTGTCCGAACCGCCCGGCGAAGAGACCCGAAAGACGATCGCCCGCACCGCGGAGTCGCGGATGGCGGCTTGGAAGGCCTTGGAGACGTCATCCGAATGGATGGTTCGGGCGCCGTCCAGCGGGTTGCCGACCCCGTCCTCGCCGGTCGTGATCACGCCTTCGGCGGAAATCACCGCGACCGTCGCGGCGGGTGCGCCGGCGCCCGAGCCGGCGCGGCCGGCGTAGTCGCCAAAGTCCATCAGCCTGGCGCCGGCGCCCGCCTTGGCGAGGATGGCGGCCTGCGCCTCCCCGACCTGGCCCACCGCGTCGATCAGGCCTTTGGCCCGGGCGTCCTCGGCCAAATAGGGGCCGGCCTCGATGAGGGCCGCGACCTGGTTCGCCGTCCGCCCGCGATCGGCCGCTACCGCGGCGACCGCGGCCTGATAGACCGAGCCCATCCAGGACTGTTCCGACTCCCGGTGGGCCGCGGTGTAGTCGCTGTAGAGGTAGGGGTTGACCGCGGTCTTGTATTCATAGCGCTGCTGATAATCGGCGGCGACGCCGTGGCGATCAAACAGGCGCTTGAAGAAGATGTCCTGGCGGGCGGCGCCGGTGGCCTGGAAGGCGGATCCCGGCTGCATCCACACGTCGCCGGACGCCGCCGCCAGTTCATAGGTCGAGACCGCCATGCCTTCGGCGTAAAGCCCCTGGCCATGGGCGAGGATCGGCTTGCCGCTCGCCCGGAAGCGCTTGAACGCCAAGCGAAGCTCGTCGGCCGCCGCCGGCGCCATGCCCCCTTCGGGCAGGCGGACGAACAGCCCCTTGACCCGATCGTCGCCCTCGGCCCGGCGCAGGCCCTCTTCGATCGCCATCACCGACTGCGGCTTGCCCCTAAGGAATGCCAGGGGGCCGCCGGCCTCCTGGTCGGCGAGGGCGCCGCGAAGGTCGAGGACCAGAACCCCGCGGCCGGTCATCGGCGCTGGCTGGACCGCCACCGCCACCAGCGCCACGATCAGGATCGGCAGGCCGACCATGAACAGCGCCAGGCCGACGAAGACCCCGGCCACCGTGATCAGGAACTGTTTCACGCGCCGGGGAAACCTTGAAGGAAATTTGGTCGGAGTGGCAGGATTCGAACCTGCGACCCCCGCGTCCCGAACGCGGTGCTCTACCAGACTGAGCCACACTCCGATGAGGAGCGGCCTTATAGAGGACCCCCCTAAGGGTCGCAAGCAAGCGGGACGGCGCCCGCGTTGCAAGCGGAGGGGTCCTGGTCTATCTCACCGGGCTCGCGCGCGGGCGCCCCTTCGCGCATCCGCTGGGGAATGGTGTAATGGTAACACAGCGGTTTTTGGTACCGTCATTCTACGTTCGAGTCCTAGTTCCCCAGCCACGCGACCATGACCTCCTGGCCCCTCGTTCCGCGCCGCTTGCTGTTGCGCTTGGCGGGCGCCGGCTTGGCTGCGGCGCCCCTGCCGTCGCGCGCGCAGAGCCAGGGCGCCGGCCCCTCCCCCGGACCTTCGGCGGGCCCGTGGACCGCGTTCTTCAAGGGCCAGCGCATCTGGGCCTATGTCGACCGCCACAGTATCCGGCCCGGCGAACCGCTCAATGTGATGATGGCGGCGGGGCCGGGCCAGCCCGCCCGCCGGGTGCGGCTGGAGGTGTTCCGCGTCGGCGCTGCTGGTCCCCGGCTGGTGTGGGCGAGCGGCTTCACCGAGGTCGCCTATCGGGGCGCCACCGCCTCGGCCGCCGCCATCGGCCCCGGCTGGCCGCCGGCGTTCGCGGATATCGACACCGCCGCCTGGCCGCCCGGCTGCTACTTCGCGGACGTGGTCGAACAGACCACCGCCACCCGCGACGTGCGCGCCGCCTTCTGGATCGTCTCCAACCCGAAACGCTGCGGCGCCGTCCTGGCCCGCCTGGGAACCAACACCTACCAGGCCTACAACTCCTGGGGCGGGCACAGCCTCTATCCCAACGACGACGACGAACGGCGCGGCTTGGTCGTCTCCTTCGACCGGCCCACACCGCCCGCCTTCTTCGAATACGACACCTATCTGGTCGCCTGGCTGGAGGGCCTGGCGCCGAGCCTCGGTGGGGTCGACTACGCCGGAAACTTCGACGTCCACGCCGACCCCGGGCTGATCGAGGCCTACCCCCTGGTGATCACCGGCGCCCACGACGAATACTGGAGCGGGGAGGAGTTCGACGCCTTCCAGCGGCGGATCTTCGAACGGGGCGGCCATACCGCCTTTCTGGGCGCCGACGCCGCCTATTGCCAGGTCCGCTACGGAGACCTCGACCGGCCGACCGGCGGCGCGTCCCGCGGGCGCCAAATGGTCTGTTACAAGACCGCGGCTGACCCGATCGCACGCCGCGGCGACGTTCGCGGCTCCACGCTGCTCGTCACCGGCAATTTCCGCTCCGGCGCGCGGCGCCCGGAGACCATGCTGATGGGCGGCGCCTTCCAAAGCTGGTTCGACCCGGCGTCGGGCCAGCGCCCGGCCTATCGCGTGGCGCGGATCGACCTTCCACTGTTCGCGGGCACGGGCTGGAAGGTGGGCGACGCGGCGGCCGAGGTCGTCGGCTACGAGTGGGACAATCGCGACCCGCTCGGCGACGGCCTGCGCCTGTGGGACGCCGGCCGCTCGCGCATTCCGGCCTTGGATCCGGCCCGGGTGAGCGTGCTCTTTCGGGGCGAGGCGATCGACGCCCGTGGCCGGCCGGGCGTGGCCGAGGCGACCTGGTTCGAATCCCCCGCCGGGGCCAAGGTGTTCAACGCCGGCTCGGTGCGCTGGGCCTGGGGCCTGGGCAAGCAAGGTTTCGTCCGGCCGGCGTTCCAACGATTCAACGAGAACCTGGTCCGGCAATTGAGCGCGCGACGGTGACGCGGAAGGCGCGGCGTCAAATCACCCCGCCGGCCGCCGCGCCCGCGCCTGTTCGGCCTTGATCCCGGCCCGTGTCTCCTCGATCACCCGCGCGGCGATGGGGTCGGCCTGGATCGCGCGCCAATAGGCCGCCAGCTTGGGGTGACGACCAAGGGGGGATTCCCGGCCGAACAACGCCGGCCCCCATTCGTAGGCCAGGACCAGCTGCGGCGCGATCGCCCCATCGGCCGAGCTCAAGGCGGCGCCGGCCGCATAGCCTTCCTCGCCGATGTAAGACTCGAGATAGCCCAGCGCGGTCTCGACCGCGGCGAAGGCGGCGGCGATGTGGCCCGCGTCCCAGGTTTTGCGCGGCCGACCGGCGGCGTCGAACAGAGGGACCATGGCCATGACCAGATAGAAATCGCAAATCCGCGACAGCAGCCTGACCCGCGCCCGCCCCCAGGGGTCGACGGGCCTGAGGCCCGGCTCCGGGAAGGCGTCCTCCAGATATTCGCAGATCACTTCGGATTCGGGCAGGGCACGGCCGTCGTCGAGCACCAGGGTCGGCACCCGCCCGAGCGGATTGATCGACAGATAGTCGCCCTTGGCCTCGGTCGAGGAATGGAATCCCGGCGGCTCGACGATCTCCACCTCGACGCCCTTGGCGTAGAGCAGGAGGCGCACCCGGGTGGGAAAGGGCGAGGCGTAGGTCTGGTAGAGCTTCACGAGGCGGCGAGGGCGGCCGGCGAGCGCCAGCCCCAGGCCCGGCCGTCCGGGGCGGCCCCCCCGCCGGCGCCGGCCGCGATCCTGCGGTCGATGGCCCGCGCGATCAGCCGCGCCGACCAGCGGTGCAGGGTCAAGAGATCGGCCGCCGCCGGCCCGAACAGGGGGATGGCGGTGATCGCGGTCCGCCCGGCCATGGCGGCGCCCGCCGCCAGCAGGATCCCTAACGGAACCCGCGCCCGCGCTCCCTGGACCAGCAGATAGGCCGCCGCCGCGCCGCTGTAGATCTCGCCCACCCCGGGGATCCAGCTCAATACCCCGTCCAGGCCGATCCGCAGGGGGCCCAGGCGCAGCAGGCTGTCGGAAAGGCGCCCCACGGTCTCGACCCCGCGGCGAATGGCGTGAAGATCAGGCTCTTTGCGAAACGGCATCGGGCGACTCCGGCGAGGGGACTGAGCAAGAAACCGGCGAAACGGCCGGTTGAAGGGTCAGAGGTGGTGAGCGCCGCGCCCCTTCGCCAGAGGGCTTCAGCCGCCGATCCTCTTCGCCCCCTGAGCCAGGGCCGCCGCAGCGGCCGAGCCTATCGCGCCCCGCTCGTCGTAAAGCCAGCATTCGGCGATCGCCACCCCGTCCGCGGCGTGGTGATTGACCACCTCCATGCCGATCCATTCGCCGGCCGGCGGACGGTGGAGGTAGAGGGTCACGTCGCTGTTGATGTAGGCCAGGCCCGCGCTGCCGGCGTTGGCGAAGGGGCTGGCGAAGTCCGCGGCCAGGGCCGCGCGCGCGAAGGGGGTTAGGGCCTCTCCCTCGATGAGCGCCCTGACCTCGGCCATCCACAGGCGCCGGGGCCCTCGGTCTCCCATCGCGCCGGCGATCGGCCGAACGGCCCACATGCCGCCAAGGGTGGCGCGCGGGTCGGTCGGCGCGGCGATGTCGCCGGGCGCCGGGACGCTCCAGGCGGGCGGGCTCCACACCTCACCCTCGGGCGGCGCCACGCGCCTCAGGAACTGGCACGAGGCGCGCGCCATGGCGATCCCCCCGCTCAGAAACTCCGCCTCCACCAATTTGAGGCGCCAGCCGTCCTTGATCAGGCGCGTGGTCACCTCGATCGGATCCAGGCCCGGCAGCCGGTACATGTCGACCGTCAGGCGCGCCGGCGTGAAATCCGCGTCGCCGTGGCGAGCCTCGATCCGCGCGCCGAGCAGGCCGACGATCAGGCGCCCATGCAGGGAATTGGGATCCCACGGCCCCCGACAGGTGGAATTGGGCAGATAGGCGTCGCCGTCACGGGTGAAAAAGGGTTGCTCGTCCATGGGCCGGACGATGGCGGATTTGGCGCGGCTTGGCGAGATCGGCTAGGCTCGCCCGGCCGCCGCTCGCTCGGCGGACATTGCAAGGCCCGCCACTCCATGCCCACCGCCCCCGTCAATGGACAGAACCTCTTTTATCAGGACACCGGCGGACCCGGCCCGGCCATCGTCTTTTCCCATGGCCTGCTGATGGACCACACCATGTTCGCGCCCCAGATTGAGGCTCTGCGCGACCGCTGGCGCTGCATCGCATGGGACGAGCGCGGCCACGGGGCGACGGCGGGCGCGGCCCCGGCGCCCTTCACCTACTATGATTCCGCCGACGATCTGGCCGGATTGCTGGGGCATCTGGGGATCGCGCGCGCGGTCGTCGCGGGCATGTCGCAGGGCGGGTTCCTCTCCCTGCGCTGCGCCCTGACCCATCCCGCTCTGGTCCGCGCCCTCATTCTCATCGACACCCAGTCCGGCGGCGAGGATCCCGAGCGCCTGCCGCAATACCAGGAGTTGACGCGGCGGTGGATCGACCATGGCCTGCCCGACGATGTCGCCGACTTCGTCGAAGCCGCCATCCTGGGCGACGGCTGGGCCGGGGCGGGCGCGTGGCGCGCCAAGTGGAAGACGATGGCCCCGGCCGATCTCCTGGCGTGTATGGAGACCCTGGGCGGGCGCGACGACATCACCGGGCGTCTGGGGGAGATCAAGGCGCCGTGCGTGGTCATTCACGGTGAGGCCGACGCTGCGATCGCCCTGCCTCTCGCCGAGGCCCTGGCGCGGAGCCTGCCGGACGCGAGCCTTGTGGTGATTCCGGGCGCCGGCCACGCCGCCAACCTTACCCACCCCGCGCCGGTCAACGCCGCGATCGAGCGGTTCCTGGCCCGGCTCCCGCCCCAGGTCGAGGGTTGATCCGGCGGCGCGGCGGAATTTTTGATCGGCAAGGATTGAAACGATGGCCCGCGACGCTCACATTGGGAATCGCCGCGGGCTCATCCCCCCCGTTCTCGCGGCTAAACTAAGGCCCGGCGGAGTGAATTTCGCCGGGCCATCTTTTTCCAAGCCTGGGGCCGGGGCAAGGCCCTGTCGCGCCCCATCGCCGTTTGGCCGGCAAATGTGTCGAAAACGACACATAAGGGCCGCCGCAACTCCACCCCACTTCAGCCGTCCTCGCCGCCGCTCAGGCCAACGATCAGTTCGGCGTCCTTGGGCAAGCCCAAGAAGGCCGCCCTCAGTTCGTCCAGAGCGACGAGCCCGGCGCTCTTGACCCGCGCCGCCCTGGGCGGGGCGCCGGGCGGCTCGGGCCGAAGCGAGCGGGCCATCGACGCCAGGTCGGCGAAATCCTCGGCGCGGTCCAGAAACTCCAGATGGATGTGCCGGGGGCCGCCACGCACGACCGTGGCGTAGATCTCCGCCGGGGACTCCGCGCCGCCGCTCCGGGCGTCGATGAGGACGTGGGCGGCCGGCCCGTCGCCGGCGGGGTCGCGCGTCACATGCACCGCCCCGTCCCCCATTTCCAGGCGCCAGCCTCTCGCCGCCACCACCGTCATCCTCGCCGCCACCGCCGCCGCTCCCGCGCTCGCCCCCTGGTCCGGGCATCGTTTCGCATTCTCGGGCGCGCTCTCCAAGACCGGCCCTTCCACGGCCTTGGCTCGGCGCGCGCCGCTCTCCACGCGGCCAGCAGGCTTCCGCGACGGGCGCCGGCGGGCTAAGGAACGAATCCGGTTGTTCCGAGCCGGATACCCAGAAGAGGCAGGCGCGCCATGCACCCCAAAAGTTTGAGCTTCACGACCGTGGCCTTCGTTTCGGCCTTCCTCCTCGGCGCGTGCAACAAGGCGCCGACGGCGCCCGCGGCCCCCGCTCCGGCCCCCCCGCCGGCGGTGGCGGCGGCGCCCGCGGTCGTGACCCCCGCGCCAGAGGCCGCGACGCCGACGATGGCGGCTCCCGTGGTGGCGGCGCCCGCTCCGGCGATCGTGTCGGCCAAAGCCGGTGGCCACGGAGCGGTGCGCCAAGCCTGCGCCGAGGACATCAAGAAGTTCTGCCCGCAGGGCGGCAAGCCAGGACCGTGCCTCAAGGCCCACGTCGCCGAGCTTTCCGAGCAATGCAAGGCGGCGCGGGCGGCGCGAAAGGCCGAACGGGCGGGCCGATAGCTCGCCTCACGGATAGTCGAAGGGGCCGCCCCGACAGGAGCGGCCCCTTGAAACATTTATCGGGCGCGGGTTACCGCCAGCGGCGATGGTTGCGCCACGGCCGGCCGTGCCAACCTGGCCGCCAAGCCGCGCGGTGGGTCCAGTACCAGTTGCGGTAGGGCCGATAGGTCCAGCGGCCCCCGGTCCACACCCAAGGCCGGTACCAGGACGGTCCCGCATAGACGACGCCCGGGCCGTAGGCGCCGTAGGCGAAGGCCGGCGCGCCGCCGCGGATCACATATCCCGAAGGGCAGCCGCCGTCGGAGGTCGAACTGGAGCCGACCGCCGCCCCCGCCGTGGCGCCAAGGGCGCCGCCCACGAAGGCGCCAGCTCCGCGATCACCACGTCCCGCGACGCTCGAGCCGATGACCGCGCCCAGCACGCCCCCGACGATGGCCCCGGCCGCGGTGTTGTTGGCGCGCCGCTGGATGCAGTTCTGAGCGGCCCAGGCCGAATAGCGATCGGCATAGTCCCGGTCGGCCTGCTCGGCGCGTTCGTCATAGGCGCCGCCCTGATCCTGGGCGTCGGGCGGCGGCGGGGCATACTGCCCTGAGGGGGGGCCGCCCTGGTCATAGTCGTCCGAGGGGCCGCCCTGGTCGTAGCCGCCCTGGCCGCCCTGGCCACCCTGGTTGTAGTAGTCGGACGGCTGGGCGCCGGCCGCGGAGGCCTGTGCGAGCAGGGCCGCCGCCGAAACGGCGGCCACCCACACGCCGGCGCCCGCTGTATTTGGTCTGGTCGTCATCATCGCTCCTCTTGTAGGCGCAGTCACCTAATTCCAAGGGATTAAGACACCCGTGACGACCGCGTTGCAAGGCGCGGCGCCGTCGCCGGAGGATCCCGTGTCCCGGAGCCGCACCATCGCAAAGGCCGGCTGAACCGGACGTGAATGGGACGGCGAGGCCTAGCGGCGGTCGCCGTCGGCGGCGAAGGTCACCTCCAGCCCCGCCAGCGTCCCGTCGGCCCGCCAGTCCTCCAAGACCTTGACGAACGCGATCGGGCCGGCGCCGTAGAAGCCGTTCTGGACGGCGGCGGGCGCGGGCTGGCCTTCGTTGTTGTAGTAGCCGGGCGTGCATTCGGCGGCGAACTTCTCGCGCAGTATGGCCAGGGACAGGATCGTCTTCACCCACTGCGCCTGAGCGGCCTCGGAGACTTCGATCGTCCTCACGCCCTTCTCCAGGCAATGGCCGACGATATAGGCCAGGTGCCGGCTCTGCTCGTCGAGCATGTGGGGGAAGTTCACCGTGAAGCCGGACTGCGCGTGGCTGACGATGAAGCAGTTGGGAAAGTCGCGGGCGTGCAGGCCGTGCAGGGTCTGGACGCCTCCCGCCCAGGCCTCGGTCAAGGTCACGCCGCCCCGGCCATGAAGCTCATAGCCGGAGCGCCGGGCATAGCCGGTGCCGACCTCGAAACCCGTGGCGTAGATCAGGCAGTCGACGTCGTATTCCCGGCCGCCCGCGACCACCGCGTTTTTTGTGATCCGCTCCACTCCCAGGCCGCCGGTGTCCACCAGGGTGACGTTGGGGCGGTTGAAGGCGGCGAGGTATTCGTCGTGGAAGCAGGGGCGTTTGCAGAACTGGCGGTACCAGGGCTTCAGCGCGTCGGCGGTGGCGGGATCCCGCACGACGCCGTCCACCCGGGCGCGGATCTGCTCCATCTTGCGGAAGTCGGCCAGTTCGAGCACGGCCGCCGGGTCTTGCGCCGGGGCGCCGGCCGGCTGTTCCTGGCGGGCCAGGATCAGCAGGTTGCGGATGATGTCGGTCCAGCCGTCGTTGACCAGGTCTTCCTCCTGGAAACCGCCCGAAACGAGGATGTTGAAATTGTCCATCCGCCGCCGCTGCCAGCCGGGCGCGAGGCTCGCGGCCCAGTCCGGATCGGTCGGGCGGTTGTCGCGGCGATCGATGGACGAGGGCGTGCGCTGGAAAACGAAGAGCCGCTCGGCGCTTTGGGCGAGATGGGGGACGCACTGCACCGCCGTGGCGCCGGTGCCGATGATCCCCACGCACTTTCCCGCGAGGCCGGTAAGGCCGCCGCCCGCGTCGCCGCCGGTATAGGCGTAGTCCCAACGGCTGGTGTGGAAGGCGTGGCCCCGGAAAGTCTCGATGCCGGGGATGCCCGGCAGCTTGGGCCGGTGCAGCGGGCCGTTGGCCATGATCACGAACCGGGCCTTCATCGCGTCGCCCCGGTTGGTGGAGATGATCCACCGGGCCAAGGACTCGTCCCAGAAGAGGGTGGTGACCTCGGTCTGGAAACAGGCGTCGGCGTAGAGGTCGAAATGCCGGCCGATGGCCTGGCTGTGGGCCAGGATTTCCGGCGCCCGCGAATACTTCTCCACCGGCACGTAGCCCAGTTCCTCGAGCAGGGGCAGGTAGACGTAGGATTCGACGTCGCAGGCCGCGCCGGGATAGCGGTTCCAGTACCAGGTTCCGCCGAAGTCGCCGCCTTTTTCAATGATGCGGACGCCCTTCACGCCTGCCTGACGCAAGCGCGCGCCGGCCAGCAGGCCGCCGAAGCCGCCACCGATGACCGCCACGTCGATCTCGTCGGCGAGGCGCGCGCGGGTGAAGCCGGGCTCGACGTAGGGGTCGTCCAGATAGCGCGCGAAGCCGCCCTTGACCTCGAGATATTGCCGGTTCCCGTCCGCCCGCAGCCGCTTGTCCCGCTCGTGGCGATATTTTTCGCGCAGGGCGTCCGGATCGAAGCCGAGTTCGCCGGCTGCCGCGGTAGGGTCGTCGAGGGGCATCCCGCCTCCGAACGGATGTTTGAAACCGCCACTTCAACACGAGCGGGCGGGGTCGCACAAGCGGGGGCCAGCGCGGCGTTCGACCACCGGGCGTCTTGGAGACTATGATGGGCGCCGCCACCTCGGGAGTGAAGGAACATGAAGACGGTTCAAGGGATGGTCTGCGTCGCGCTCGCGCTTGGCGCATGTGATCGGGCGCCGGCGCCCGCCGCAACGCCGCCGCCGGCGGAATCCTCAGGCAAGCTCGACCAACTGACCGCCCAGGTCGCGGCCCTCGATGCGCGGGTGGCGGCCATGGAAGCCGGGCGGGCCGGCAAGATCTACACCCTGACCGAAACCTGGCTGGTCCCCGGCCAGCCCACGGTCAGTTCCCAGACGCCGTTCTCCTCGCCCGGCGCCTGCGAGGCGGCCAAACGCCAAGCCGTCGCCGATCTGGCCCTGGCGACTCAGCAGCAAGCCGAACGGGAGAAAACCCGCCTCCCCGGCGTTGTCTACGCACCCCGCGCGCCGCCCCCCACGCTGACGGCGTTCTGTTCGGCCTAGGGACGAGAAAAGCGAAAGCCAGGGGCGAGAGCCCCTGGCTTTCAAAGTATTCGATATGCAAACCGCCTATTCGCCGTTGTAAGTAAAGGCGATGTGATCGACGATGCTTACCTTGCGGCCGAGGCCGTAACGCTGCGGCACCCTCGTGGTCTTGGATACGCCCTTGGCGAAGTCCGTCTTGCCGACGGCGGCATGGGCGTTCGTCCAGGTGAAGGAGATGTCCGCGAAGTTGAACATCGTATCGGGGCAGTTGCCGTTGCCCAGGTGCGCCTGGATGATCGTGGACGCCCAGGTGCCGTTGGGATCAGCGGTCGGAAGCGTGAACAGGCCCGGGACGCCGATCTGGACGCAGTTGGTTTGGTCGACGAAGGCCCAACCATCGACTTCCACCGTCACGTTCAGATTTCCGGAGGCAGAATCGCTGACCGGGAATTTGGGGTCCGGGCCATTGGCGAACGGATAGACCCTGGCGTCGTGTTTGGTCGTCGACAAGGCCACGAGGCTGGCCCTCGAACCCGCTTGCGCGGCGCCGGCGACGATCATGCAACCCGCGGCCATCAGCCCGATCACACAGGCCGTTGATGTCTTTTTCATGTGTTCCCTCCTCAAGCGGACCGGGAATTCCGGGCCGGCGAAACTTTAAGGTCCAATTGTAGCCGCCCGTAAAGTCCCTTTGACATCATTTCCGCCCGGCTTTCATCACAGGTCCGTGGCCGAGAAACGGCGGCGCTCAGAACCTGGCCACACTTTCCCCCCATTTGAAACCGTGCCAATGCTCAAATCCCGCGTCGCACCGTCGCGAACGCCGGGCGCCAGGGTCCTGACTTAGGGGGAGCTCCGTCGAGCGCCACAAGGCAATGAAGACCACCTCCCGCATGCCCTGGCTGCTGGCCGCCGGCTCGCTGCTCGCCCTCGCGGCCCCCCGGGCGGCCGATGGCGCTCGACCCGACGTTCGCCTCCTCGCCACCGACAACAAAGCCCTTCACCGCGGTATCCCCGTCTACAAGTTCGTTCGGCCCGACAACACCAACTTCCCCGTCATCGACGCCAGTTCGGGCGCGTTGCACGAGACGATGTTCGTCGATGGCTGGGCCCTTATCGATCAGGCCAACTGCAAACAGCTCGGCGACCCGGGGCTCTTCGCCCTGCCGACGGACGACCAGAACGGAGTCTGGTCGAGCGCGCTGATCACCGCCAAGCTGGGCGACGGCGCGTGCCCGACTACGGACTTCGTCTTCACGACCATCTCGTTCAAATGGACGAAGAAGCACGTTCCGGTCGGCCGCAAGGACGTTTCGGCGGGCAAGGCGGTGTTCACCCACTTACCCAAGAGCTATGGGCTCGGCCGCCGCGCGGTCATCACCGACACCATCACCTTCACCTACCGCGGCGCGCAATAGGGCCAGCGCCGATCTCAAATCGGACTTTGAAAAGCCAAGGGTTCGCGCCCCTGGCTTTTTGATTTGGGCGAGGGCGTGGCGGGGGCCGCGAAAGGGGCTCCGAGGATTGGAACCATGACGCTTTTCGAATCATTGAGCAAAGTGCCGGTGCACCGGTTGGCGGGACGAATCACGCCCGTGCGAGCGAGCGTGAAATGTGCGGGGTATCCCCGTTGGCGGCGAGGCGAGAAATCGTCTCTAAGCCCCCGTCCCCGGCCCCCAGCCCCCGGCGGTGCATAGAAGCCCGCCGGCGCCGTTGAGGGCGCCGCGCCGTCGGGTAGCGGATCTTCGCTCGATCACCTCACGGGCCGCCCTCAGTCCGGCACGGGACATTCTAGGGCGGCGCCCTCGACAACGGCGCCTCGAGGGTCCACGCTCAAACCGAACCGCCCAAGTGTCCCGCCTATTGTTTCGCCCGTTTCCAACAGCGGTTCGAGATCAAGGAGGACAACATGTCGACCATCCACTGGAACGTCGACGCCAACGGTGATTGGGCGACCACCGCCGATTGGACGCCCCATCGGCTTCCCAATTCCACCGACGATGTGGCCATCGACACCGCCGGTGTGCGCGTCGTCACCCACAGCACGGGAACCAGCACCGTCCACAGCCTCGCTGTCGGCAACGATATCTTCACGGTCTCCGGCGGATCGCTGACGGTCAATTCCACGGCGAGTTTCGCCATCCTGCTGTCGGTTTCGGGCGGGACAATGAGGTTCGGCGGCGCGGCCACGGCGGCCCGCTTCAGCCAGAGCGGCGGCACGGTCGCCGGCTTGGGGACCTTGACGGTGACCGGGCAGACGACCTTCGCCTCGACCTTGCGCGAGACCGGCGCGGGCCGGACGGTGCTCAAGGGCGACTCCACGATGAACAACGGCGCCCTATTCGGCGTGGATGGCGGCCGGACCGTGGAAAACCAGGGGTTTTTCACCGTGACAAGGTCGGCGGACATCGTCTTGGGCCGCAACCCCTTCGGCGCCAACAACGGCGGCGGCACGCTGAAGAACGACGCCGCCGGGACCATCGACATGCAGGGCGACAATAATCAGATCGAATCCATTGTCGGCAGCGTCACCCGCTTCATCAACGCCGGCACGCTCGAAAAGACGGGTGGCGGCCGGACCATCGTCGGGGTGACCACCAGAAATACCGGTTCGATCGAAGCGGTGAGCGGCACGCTGGAGTTCTTTCTTCCGATCACCGGCGACGGGAGCCTGGCCGTGGATACCGGCGCGATTTTGAACGTGGACAGCCCCGTGGCGGCGACGCTCAAGATGACCTTCAACGGCGGGACTTTGGGGCTGCGCGATCCAGCCAGTTTCGCGGCCACCATCCACGCCTTCGGGGCCGGCGACACCATCGACCTGAATGCCAGGATCGCCACCCAGGCGACCCTCGGGGCCGGCGACACCCTGGTGATCAAAAACGGGTCGACGACCATCGCCACTCTGCAGCTGGCCGGCAATCATACCGGCGATACCTTCCATGTCGCCTCCGACGGCCTCGGTGGAACGAACATCACCGTGACGCCCGGCCCAGCCCACGCCGCCCGGTTGATCACCGCCATGGCCGGCTTCGGCGGCGACAGCCATGGTCCGGCGCCCGTGTTCAGTGAGACCCACTCCGCTCATCCGCCCCTGCTGGCGAGTCCCCGGATGGCGACGGCCTGACCGCTCCCAGCGGGAACGGCCGCACAGACTACAGGCCACCCCGGGAAGGAGGGGCCTTTGAGCCCAGGGCGGTTGCGATCAGCCCACAGAACGCATGGAGTCCAGACCGTGAGCGACATCGACCCTCTCACCCCCGGCACGACCGAGGTTCGCACCACCTACGATACCGCGGGGGCGCCGATAAGCGAGGTGCGTCGCACCGAGGCGCGCTCGAGCCCCGTGGGGTGGTGGATTGCCGGGCTGATGACGCTCGTGGCCGTCCTCGCCCTCGTCTATTTGCTGACCCGCCCGGCGGTGACGAGCGCGGACGCTCAGGCCGCCGTGGCCGCGGACCAGGCGCGCGCTCAGGCAGCCGCGGAGGGTGCGTTAAGCGCCCAGGACGCCCAAAACGCCGCCGCGGCGGCTCAAGCGAACAGCGCGGCCCTAGCCCAGAGCAACGGCCAAGCCGCGATGCAGGCTTCGCGGAACGCCTTGCGGATCGAGACCGACCGCGCCGCCGCGGCGCGCGCTCAGGCCGAGAGGGCCGCGAGTCAAGCCGGCGCCAGTGCGGCCGCCGCCCGCAATGCCTCCGCCGCCGCCAATACGCCACCGGCCGACGACACGACGCAATAGATCGCGAACGCGGCGCGTCCGCCGTCCGGCGCCGGCATGCGTCACCTGCCATTCGGCGTGGGACGTCAGGTTGCCGACTCCGCGCGCGGACCCAAATTGGTATGGTTCGCCGGCATGGCCAAGTCACCCACCCCCGCCGACGTTCTCGGTGAGGGCTCGCCAGCCGGAACCTTGGCCTTGTGCGATTGCGTCCAATGGAGAAATGTCGGCTTGGGAGCTCGCCCGAAGGGCCGTCCATGTCGCCGCAACTCGCCATCTTCTATCTTTGGGATGCCTGGATGGTCTCATGGATCGCCGCGGCCTTGTGGGCTGATCGGCCGACGGGGGTGGCCGAAGATCGGCTCCCAGGCGCTTCATTGGGCCCTCACCCTCGCCGGCTTCTTCCTGCTGCTCGGCGTCCCCGCTCATGAGCATGCAGGCCCCGGCAGGCTCTGGGACGTCGGCGAACCTCCCGGCTGGGCGCTGTTCGGGCTGGCGGCCTTGGGCCTGACCTTTTGCTGGTGGGCGCGCCTCCACCTTGGCCGACTGTGGTCGGGCTCGGTGTCGAGGAAGGCGGACCACCACATCGTCGACACCGGCCCCTACGCCATCGTCCGCCATCCGATCTACACCGGATTGATCGTCGCCGCCTTCGCGACCGGCGCCATGCGGGGAACGATCATCGCGCTGTCGGGCGCCGCCCTGATGACGATCGGCTTCCGGATCAAGGCGCGCCTGGAGGAGCGCTTCCTGCGCCGGGAGCTTGGCTCGGAAACCTACGACTCATATTGCCGCAGAGTTCCCATGCTGGCCCCGTTCGGCCCAAGACGGGCCTGAATCGCCCCGGGGCGAAGGCGCGTTCGGCGCCGCCGTTCCTCCGCCCGTCGCCGGCCGATCGAGAATGCGCCAATCACCGGACGTGCGCCGTGGTGGTATCCCATTGCGCGATGGCGTGATCCAACCGCGCGATCGTCCGCATGAGCGACTCGATGCGGTCCTGCCGGCCGCCCGTGCCGCCCGTGTTCCCCGCCAAGCCGCTTTGGACCCCTCGGAGGGCCTCGGTCGCGCTGGCGCGTTCAGCCTGCAGGGAGGCGAGCCGACCCATCATCCATCGACTAAGGGTCGGATCGGGCGATAAAGCCGAACTGTCACGCATGGCGCTTCCTTGACCTACACCGTCCCCCAGGAATCGAAACAACACGAGGATGATGAACTAAGACTGAACCGCCCGAGCTTCCTCCCCTCCCGCGCATCCACGGCTTTGCCCCGCAATTCGTCCACGGCGAAACGTGCGGCCCGACCGATATCAAGGCCAGGCTCAATCCCCATGGCCTGATCAAATTCAGCCAGGTCGCCTTCAGGGGCATGACGCCCTGCTCCATCGACGCGAGCGTCTCGACAACCCCACCCCCGGGAATTGATGGCGGAAGATCGGCACGACCGGTCAGCCGACCACCGTCGACTGGGCGTGCCAGTCCGCTCCGGAGCCCTTGAGTCCGCAATCTCAGATCGGCTCCCCGGTCCACTCCCAGTGCCAGGGTTCGAAGGCGTAGGGCGCGAACCCGAACCGCCACGCGTTTGCCGCCATCCAGCGATAGGTCGGCCCCCGCGAGATATAGAGCCGATTGGCGTCCTGCGAGGAATCCGGCCCATACCCTGGCGCGGCGCCAAGATACAGGTCCATCGCCAATCCCGTCCGATGCGGCGAACAACTCGCGCGCGTCACCCCTTGGCAATTGCCGTCCCGCGCGCAGCGCGCCGCGTCGTAGTCCGGGCTGCGGTAGGCGGAAAACAGCGTCATGAGCCGCGTATCGGCCCGCACCGCGGGCGACCGCGCCCGCGCCGCGGCCCGCATCCGATCAAAGGCTTCAAGGGCGGCCGGGCGCAGCAGCATGGACTTGCCGCCATACGACTCGCCC
Organism: Caulobacterales bacterium; assembly: GCA_038323535.1. GTDB lineage: Bacteria > Pseudomonadota > Alphaproteobacteria > Caulobacterales > Caulobacteraceae > Acaudatibacter. Next base: position 21,632 of record JBBQGZ010000009.1, on the reverse strand, counting down.
GCCGGGACTCTCGCCAGGCCGGCTTCCGCCGGCGGCGGCGGGCACCCTCGTCGATTGGCCGCCACGAAGGGCCGCCGCGCCTGCCAGATATCCTTCATCGCGGCGAATGTCGCCGCGTCCATCACGCCGTCGGGGCGCAGGCGATGGGCCGACTGCCAGGCAGCCATGTCACTGGCGAAAGCGGGCGAGTCCGCGCCGCACTGGGTTCCGATCTCATGAGCCACCAGGGGCCCGTAAATCTCCCAGCCTACCTCGGCTCGGTGGAACGGGGCGAAGGCGAGGTTCCGCAGACCCTCGAGATTGCGGCGGGCGGCATCGTTCCGCCCCGCTTGGCAGTTCTCCCCGCTGATCGAGGCGGCGGTGTTGAGGCCGGCGGAGGGCGCCGCGGATGGGGTGGGCCAAGCCGGTGTCGCCTCCGACGATGGTTTCGGCGTGGGAGGCGAAGACGCGCACCAATGAAGGGCGACCGCCGCAGCAACAAACGCGGCGGCAAACCAGGCGACCCTACGGAACTGGAACGTCACTCGCGCCTTGCTCCCGGTGAGGGCAAGGTGGAGATCGAAATGCGGTTACGCGTCGGGCTGATGGTCGGAGCTTTCGTAGCCATGGGCCTCTGGCTTGGCGGTTGCGACGACTTCACCCACCAGCCTACACCCAGCGCGATGCCGAAGGGCGGTTCAGCGACCAGGCCCGCGTCCAATAGCCCAGGCGCTTCGGTCGCGTCCGTTTCGATCCCGCCGCCACCTCAAGTCCAATCGCCTCCCCCCGACGCCGGCCCGCCCCCGACGCCGGCGCAGGCCTCCGCCGACCCGGAGGCGAAGGCGATCGAGGCCGTCGCCTTCGCCTCACAGGCGCCCCTGGTTGAAAAGCGCCGCCTCCTGATCAAGGCCCAGGTCATCCTCGATCGCGCCCACTTCTCTCCCGGGGTCATCGACGGCCGCGACGGCGCCAACTTCCGCCGCGCTCTGGCCGCCTTCGAGGCCGCCCGCGGCCTCGCCACGCCCGCGACAGCATCGACGGCGATCCTCGATGCCGCAGCCTGGCAGGCCCTCGCCGCCGCCGACGGCGGCCCAGTCACCCAGGACTACCTGACGACCACAGCGGACGTGAAGGGCCCGTTCCTGGGAACCCTGCCCACGGACATGGCCGCGCTCGCCAAGCTCCCGCGCGTGGGTTACGCCACCGCCGCCGAAGCCTTGGCTGAAAAATTTCACATGGATGAGGCGCTCCTGCGCGCCCTCAACCCCAAGGCCGACTTCGCCGCCGCCGGGACCACGCTCGTCGTGGTCCGTCCGGCCGCCGAAGCCCTGCCGCAAGTCGCCCGTTTGGAAGTCGACAAGTCCGCCGCCCAGCTTCGCGCCTATGACGAAGCCGGCAAACTCGTCGCACTCTTTCCCGCCACGGTCGGCAGCACCGAGCGCCCCGCGCCTAGCGGCCAATGGGCGGTCAAGGCGGTAGCGCCGGACCCGACCTACACCTACGATCCCAAACGCCTCACCTTCGGCGACGCTTCCAAGGGCAAGCTCACCATCCCGGCCGGCCCCAACAATCCGGTGGGCTCGACCTGGATCGATCTTACCGCCGAAACCTACGGCATCCACGGGGCGCCGGACCCGGCGAAGATCGGCAAGACCGCGTCCCATGGCTGCGTCAGGCTCACCAACTGGGACGCCGCCGCCCTCGGCCGGGCCGTGAAGAAGGGAACCCAGGTGCTTTTCGTAGGCGCCGAGCGACGCCGGACGACCTCCTGACACTGCGCGGCGGCAAGGTCCCGCGGCCGAGGCGGCGTCACGGGTGGGGGTCTATCGCCTGGATGACAGGCCCACCCTGGGACGCCCGATGGCCAAGGAGCGGTATCAGAGCCCGACCATCAAGCTGCGGAGGCCCCGGCGCGGGGCGGACTCGATCGGTTCGACGCCATCCATGCCAGGGCGGCCGGTGGCGCCGCCGAGCGGGACCGCTTTCGCGCCGTCTCGCGCGCCAAGCCGTCCCGCTCAGCGGCCCGGCGCCGGCGGATCGGGACAGAGCCCGTCGATCTGCTTGGCCAGGGCCAAGTCGCCATTGATGACGGCCATCCTGCGAGCCTCCGAGCATTTGCCTACGGCGATCATCTTCCCGGCTTGGGCCGCATGTTCGTCGTGGTCGCGCTGCCTGAGCCGGTCGGCCTGGAGTCGAAACTGCTCGCGCGCCGCCTCCTCCTGTTGCTGGATCGCCTCTCGTTGGGCCGCGATCCGCTGGCCGAACACATAGCCGTTGACGTAGCTTTTGACGGAGCCGGGCGTTTGCGGGAGCGAGGGATCGCCAACGGGCGCCGGCGCGCTCGTGATGCAAGGCGCCGAGTTCCAGACCGTGTCGCAACTGGCCGGCGTCTGCGCCGAAGCCGGAAGGGCGAATGCGGCGACGATCACGAGCGCGCCGGATGCGCCTGGCAGGTTAATCCCCGTCATCGGCTTGCCGCCTCCAGAGTTTGTTCCACAGCTGACCCGGATCGATGCCCCGTGCAAGGCGGTCGACGGCGGCGCCATCGGCCGCTTGGCCAGCTACCTGCCTTACAGCCCCGTCGTCCGATCCGCCGTCGTGTCGACGTTCCGGAGATCGTCGCGCCGACGCAGGCCGAGCAGGCCGGCCAGGCCCGCCAGACCCAGCAGGCCCCACGGGAAACCACCATGGTCGTGGGTGTCGATCGGAGTCACGGGGGTCGCGACCGCATCGGTTCCTCCGCCGCCCGGGGCTGGGCCGGAAACAGGGCCGGTCGTGGCCGGACCAGGATTGCCCAGCGCCGCGCTCGGTGTTGAATTGGGAGGCATCCCCGCCGCGCTCGGGCCGCTCACGGCGGAGTTCGGGACGATCGCGGCCGAGTTCGGGCTGCTCGCCGCGGCGTTCGGGCCGACCAGGTTCGAACTCGGGGCGCCCGCGACGTTTGTGGTGGCGCTCGGGTGGGCGTTCGCCCTGGTCGACAGGGAGCCCGGGCGGGTCGCCGCGGCGCTCGGTCCCGTGTTGGGGACTGTCGAGCCCGTGTTGGTCGCTCCGGCCGTCGGGCCGGCGCTCCCGGCGGGCCCCGTCGTACTCGTGGCCGTCGTGGCGGCCGGCTGCGCCAAAGCGGCGCCCGATGCGAGCAGGCCGACAGCCGTCGCCGCACCCATGGATCGAAGTCTCATGCGAAGCTCTCCAGACACGACCCTCGCGGCGGTCGCGTGGGCATCGGTCAACGACTCCTGGCGAACATCGTTCCTCTCATGCATTCGGCGAACCGCCCCCCGGAGGTAGGTTCGAGGTGGCGGCCGAGGGCGCCGAGACGAAGCTGGCGACGGCCCGGATTCGAGCGGGAAGAGCGTTAGTGCGCCCTCGTCTTCACCCCCAGGTGCGGGGTCGTCGAGACGCTCGCGTCGATGGAGCAGGGCGTCGTGCCCCTGAAGGCGACCTTGCTGAATTTGATCAGGCCATGGGGATTGAGCGTGGCCTTGATATCGGTCGGGCCGCACGTTTCACCGTGGACGAATTGCAGGGCAAAGCCGTGGATCGTGAGGGGGTGAAAGCCGTTGAAGCCCCCCTCTTCGATCGACACCCGCCAGGGAAGGCCGGTCGGCTGAATGGTGGCGCACTGGTGGCCCGCAAACGACACGGAGGTGACGCTTGCGTCCTGGTCAGCCGTCGAAAGCTCGAGGTCGACGGCGCAGGAGACGGACCGGCGCCAAGTCAGACTCATGGAGCCTTTAGCTTCGATCGCGGCCCTTTTAGGGGTGAAGTGAAGGGCGGCGGCCGGCGAGCCCAGCCCTAGGGCCACGACAGCCGCTAGGGTCGGGGTGGCGACTTTCATTGCGCATGTCCATCGGGTTGCTGTTCGTAGGTTCATGCGGGCCACGGAATTTTCTGACTTGGGTGGGAGGCCTTGCGGATCACGTTCGGGCTTCGGGTTCGGCTGATCTCGTCAGTCGATCGCGGCTCCGGCCTCTGGCGGCCTTAGCGACTGAACGTGGGCTTCGACCCCGGCGACCAGTTCCGGGCCCATGGTGGGGGCGGCATAGGCGATCGCCGGCCTCAATGACGATCCCACAAACAGGCCCAGGAAGAGCGCGACCAGCGCACCGGACGCCAGCACCTTCATTCAAGCCTCCAAAAAGGGTTCGCATCCAAAAGGACGCTCAGCGGCATTTGGTTCATCGCGGCCTGAAAAAAAGCCGCGGGTCGGGGGGCTGGCGGATCAACGCGCGGGCTGACCGCCCCACTTTTGCCGTCTGCAGGTGGGCCATCCTGGCGGCGGCCCCTGCCGCCACGCCTTTATGGGAAACTCGATGAACAAGACATTTGGATTGCTTTTGACCGTTTTGGCGATTGCCGCCCTCGCCCTGACCGCCGAGGCTCAGACGGCGGCCCCGTCCGCGCCGGTCTCGCATAAACACGCGGGCAAGACTCCCGGCGCCGCGGGCGCAAAGCAAAAGCATTCCGGGAAGAGGAACGGCGCAAAAACCGGCGGCGCGCGCGGACACTCCGGCAAGAGACACAACAAAGGGAGCGGCGCTGGCGCCTAGCTCGAACGTGCGCGGGGAAAGCCCCGTCTCACTGGCCACCGTCAGGAAGCCGGGCGGTTCCGCCATGCCAAGGGGCTTCACCGACCCCGCGGGCCTTCGTCAATCCTGATTGAGGCCGTCAACCTCGCCGAGATAAAAATCCCGCGCCTCGATCGATTCCCGGCGCCGGCCGGTCATCGCCAGTCTCACCGGCGCCCAACCCAAACGATGGATCTCGCAAGGGCCCAGTTCCCAAAGGGCGCGGGCGTGGGAGGGCGCGCCATAACCCTTGTGGGCGGCGAAGCCGTAGCCGGGATAGGCGCCGTCCATCGCCGCCATCAGCCGATCGCGGGCGGTCTTGGCCAGGATCGAGGCGGCGGCGATGGAGGCGCAGATGCCGTCGCCCCCGACCACCGTCTTGACCGGGCAGGGCAGGGGGAAGCGATAGTTTCCATCGACGAGGGCGAAGACCGGCGCGAGCGTGAGCTCCTCCACCGCCCGGCGCATGGCCAGGCCCGTGGCGTGGAGGATGTTCAAGGCGGCGATCTCCTCCACCGAGGCGAAGCCGACGCCCCAGGCCAGGGCGCGGGCCTTGATCACGGGCGCCAGGGCCTCGCGCCGGGCCGGGCTGAGCTTCTTGGAATCGTCCAGGCCGGCGATCCGGGCCCGGGGGCGCAGGATCACGGCAGCGGCGCACACCGGGCCGGCCCAGGGGCCGCGGCCGGCCTCATCGACACCGCAGACGGGCGCCGGGCAGGCCCGCTCGAGCATCATGTCGGGTCCGGGCCGCGGGGTCACGGGCGCGCCACCTCGGCATGGCGAAAGCAGCTGACGACGTGGTCGTTGACCATCCCCACCGCCTGCATGAAGGCGTAAACGATCACCGGGCCGCAGAACTTGAAGCCCTTGGCCTTGAGCGCCTTGGCCATGTCGGCGGCCAGCGGCGTCTGGGCCGGGACCTGGCCGACGTCGGCCCAGGCGTTCCGTATCGGCTTGCCGCCGGTGAAGGCCCATAGGAAGGCCGAGAAGTCCTCGCCCCGCTCGCGCATGGTCAGCCAGGTTCGCGCGCCGCCGATCGCGGCGTCGATCTTGGCCCCTGAACGGACAATGCCCGCATCGGCCATCAGCCGGGCGCGGTCGGCCTCGCCGAAACGCGCCACCGCCTCCGGGTCGAAATCGGCGAAGGCCCTGCGGAACGCCTCGCGCTTGCGCAGGATGGTGATCCAGGAGAGCCCGGCCTGGAAGCCGTCCAGCACCAGCTTTTCCCACAGGGCGCGGCTGTCATATTCCGGCACGCCCCATTCGGTGTCGTGATAGGCGACATAGAGGGCGTCGTTCGGATTGGCCCAACCACAGCGACCGACGTCAGAAACCATGCGCATCCTCAACGTCGCCGACTTCAACTGGATGACCGGCGCCGAACGCCACCGCGCCAGCCTCTCCCTGTTCGCCATCTGCCGCAAGTTCACTCACGCGGCAACGCGCGCAGATCACCTGGTGGTGGAATTTTCCGACCGCGCCGTAGCCCGGATGGGGGCGCCGCTCGGCTTGCGCGGCTTGGGCGGCGCCTGGGCCAATCGCCGGTTCCTGCAGGCGGTGGACGAGCTCAAGCCGGATCTGATCCTGCTCCAATTCGCCGACGCGATCACCAACCGCTCGCTCGGCGAGGCGCGGGGGCTGTCGCCCGGCGTCACCATCGCCGACATCAACATCGACCCCATAGACACGGCGAAGAACCAACGGCGCCTCGCGCTGCGAGCGGGCGTGGCCGACGCCCTCTTCGTCACCACCGCCGAGCCAGGGCTGGGCGCCCATGCCGGCCCCCGGGGCTTCGCGGCCTATTTGCCCAATCCCGTGGACCGGGCGATCGAGACCGGGCGCGCGTTCGAGATCGCGACCCCGGCCTTCGACCTGCTGTTCCCCGCCCGCGACGACTCGCCGCGGGAAATCGAGGGGGAGTTTGTCGCGCCCACGGACGCCGCCGCGCGACTGCGGGCGGGCGTTCCGGGCCTCCGCCTGTCGACGCCGGGAGTGGGCAGCCAGCCCGCCGCGGAGGGTCACGACTACTTCCTGGCCCTCCAATCGGCGCGCATGGGATGGGCGCTGTCGCGCCGCGCCACCCTGCCGCTCTACGCCTCGGACCGCATGGCCCATCTGTTCGGCTGGGGCCTCGCTGTCCTGATCGACCGCCGCGCGGGCTTCGAGCGGTTCTACCGGCCGGAGGAAGCTGTCTTCTACGACGACCTTGCCGACCTGGCGGCGAGCCTCTCGCACCTGATGGCCGACGCCGCCGCCGTCCGAGAGATCGCGCGCCAGGGCTGGGCGCGGACCTGGGCCTTGTTCGACAGCGGCCGGGTGCTCGCCTATCTCCTGGCCCAGCTCTTCGACGAGGGCGGCGCCAAGGGCTATGAGTGGCCGTGCGAGCGCTGGCGGGGCTAGGCCGCCAGCGCCGCCTTGAGCCAAGCCGGCCAAACCGGACGCCAGAATCGGCCATCGGCGAGCAAAAGCGGGCCCGCGTCGACCCGATCCAGACGCAGGAGCGCCATGGCGCGGCCATCGACGCCAGAAAGGGCCACGCCAGCGCGCAGGCTCCCCGCGAGCAGTTCCGCGCCGTGAGGCGGCGGGGCGCCCTCGAAGGCGATCGGGACCATGCGGCTCTTGATCGCCCCGCGCCGCTTCATGCGCGAGGTGGTCTCCTGGCCGACGAAGCAGCCCTTCTTGAAGTCGATGCCTCCCAGGAGGTCGAAATTGGCTTCGATGGGGTAGGTCGCCTCGACGCCGAAATCCTCCGAGCTCGGGACGCCGAGCGCCAAGCGATGGGCGTCGAAATTCGCAACCTGGGCGCCGGCGGGGGCCGTCGCGCCGTAGCCGCGAAAGCCGAGGGCCGGGAGCCTGGGATCGGCGAGCCAGCCGCGGGCCGGCGCCGCGTCGGCGTCCCATAGGGCCTCGACGGCCAGGTCGCTGGGCGTGATCTCCACCTTGGCGCGCAGGCGATAGAGGGTGAGGCGCTGGATCAGGGCCTCGCGCCGGTCGGCGGCGCAGTCGATCAGGCAGCCCTCGTCGCGGCCGATCAGGAAGAGGTCGAACAGCAATCGGCCCTGGGGCGTGAGCAGGGCGGAAAAGCGCGCCTCGCCGGGCGCGAGGGTCTCCACGTCCTGGGTGACCAGACCCTGGAGGAAGCCGCGCCAGTCGGGGCCGGAGACTTGGACGACGGCGCGATCGGTCAGGGCGGCGACGAGGGGCATGCCAAGCAATGTGGCCGCCGGGAGGCTGGAGCGCCAGGGGTCCGGCGCCCTATAGAGGGCCGGCATGGCCCCCAAACCCTTCCCGATCCTGTTCATCACCGCCAGCCGGATCGGCGACGCGGTGCTCTCGTCGGGCCTGATCAGGACCCTGGCGGAGGAGATTCCGGGGGCCCGTTTCACCATCGTCGCCAGCGCCCTCACCGCGCCCCTCTTCGCCCACACGCCGGGCCTGGAAGGGGTGATCGTCATGGACAAGAAGCCGGCCGGGGCCCACTGGCTCACCCTGTGGCGCCAGGTTCGCGACCGCCGATGGGGCCTCATCGTGGACCTGCGCGGTTCGGCCCTGGCCCGGGTCCTGCGGCCCGCCCGCCGCGCCGTCCACGCCAAGGACGCGGCGCCTGCCCACAAGGTGATCGAGGCGGCGCGCCTGTTGAAGCTGGAGGACTCACCGCCCGCGCCCTTCCTCTTCACCACCACCGAGATCGAAGAGCGGGCGGCCAGGCTCACCGCCGGCGCGGGGCCGATCCTGGCCATGGCCCCGGCCGCCAACTGGATCGGCAAGACCTGGCCGGCCGAGCGCTTCGCCTTGGTCGCGCGCCACCTGCTGGGCCCTGGCGGGCCGCTGGCCGGCGGCCGGCTGATGGTCTTGGGCGGGCCCGGCGATCAGATCGCCGCCGAGCCGGTCAAGGGGGCGGTTCCCCGCTCGCGCTGCATTGATCTGGTGGGGCGCGAGAGCCCGCTGACCTGTTTCGCGGCGCTGGGGCGGGCGCGGCTGTTCATCGGCAATGATTCGGGCGTGATGCACTTGGCGGCCGCCGCCGGGATCCCGACGCTGGGCCTGTTCGGCCCGTCCGACGAGGCGCTCTACGCTCCCTGGGGCCCTCTGGCGCGCACGGTGCGCGGGGCGCGGAGTTTCGAACAGTTCCGCCAGACGGACCCGACTCTCAGCCAGGCGATCTGCCATATGATGGAGCTTCCGACGGCCGCGGTGATCGCGGCGGCCGAAGCCCTGATCCTGGAAACCCAGCTCGGAGCGCGGCGATGCCCGATACCTACGACCTGATCGTCCGTGGCGGGGAGGTCGTCAACCACGCGGGCCGGGGGCGCGCCGACGTCGGCGTCCGGGCCGGCAAGGTCGCGGCGATCGGCGAACTGAGCGGCGCCTCGACCGGGGAAATCCTCGACGCGCGCGGCCTGACGGTCCTGCCGGGGGTGATCGACAGCCAGGTCCATTTCCGCGAGCCGGGCATGGAGTGGAAGGAGGACTTCGAATCGGGCTCCCGCTCGGCGGTCCTGGGCGGCGTCACCGCCGTCTTCGAAATGCCCAACACCGAGCCGGCCACAACGGATGCGCCGGCCATCGCCGACAAGCTGGCTCGCGCCAAGGGCCGGATGCATTGCGACCACGCCTTCTACGTCGGCGGCACGCATGAGAACGCGGCCTTTCTCGGAGAGCTGGAACGGCTGCCGGGCTGCTGCGGGGTCAAGGTGTTCATGGGCGCCTCCACCGGAACCCTGCTGGTCCCAGACGACGAAGGGATCGCGGCGATCCTGCGCCACGTTCGGCGCCGCGCGTCCTTCCATTCGGAGGACGAATACCGCCTCGCCGAGCGCCGGTCCCTGGCCAAGCAAGGGGACTGGGCGAGCCATGCGGAGGTGCGCGACGCCGAATGCGCCATCCGCTCGACGCGGCGCCTCGTCGCCCTGGCCGAGGCGGCCGGCAAACGCGTCCATGTGCTGCATGTCTCCACCGCCGAGGAGATCGAATTCCTCAGTCGCCACAAGGACGTGGCCAGCGTCGAGATCACGCCCCAGCACCTCACCCTCGTCGCGCCGGGCGCCTATGAGGACCTTCAGGGCTTCGCCCAGATGAACCCGCCGATCCGCGACGCGGGCCATCAGGCAGCCTTGTGGCGGGGGATCGCGATGGGCGTCGCCGACGTCCTGGGCTCGGACCATGCCCCCCACACCCGCGAGGAAAAGGCGCGGCCCTATCCGGCCTCGCCCTCGGGAATGCCCGGGGTGCAGACTCTGGTTCCGATCATGCTCACCCATGTCGCCGAGGGGCGCCTTTCCCTGGAACGCTTCGTCGATCTCACCAGCCACGGGCCGCAACGCATCTTCGGCCTGGCCGACAAGGGCCGCCTGGCCGAGGGCTTCGACGCCGACCTCACCATCGTCGACCTCGCCGCCCGCCGGACGATCCGCCACGAGGACATGGCGACCCGCGTCGGCTGGACGCCGTTCGACGGCTTCGAGGCGAAGGGGTGGCCGGTCGCGACGATCATCCGTGGACGGATGGTCATGCGCGAGGGCGAGGTGGTCGGGGAAGGCCAGGGCGAGCCGATGCGGTTCCTCGAAACCCTGCCAGGCACGTGATGGATTCGCGCATTGTCCCGGCGTCGCGCGCACGGCCTTGCGCCCCCTCCACCGCTTCGCGGTCCCCCTCCCCCATGGAGGGGCATGGGGGAGGATTTATTCAATCCTCCCTTGCGAGCGCAGCGAAGCGGGGGAGGTGGCGCGGCGCGATCTTGCGCCGCGACGGAGGGGGCGCGGGGACGTGATCTCCATTCCCGAACTGATCGCCGCCCACCGCGCCGGCCACGCGCTCGATCAAGGCTTCTATGTCCGCGAGGACATCTTCGCGCGCGACTTGGACCTGCTGCTGGATCGCTGGACCTACGTCGGACATGAGAGCGAGATCCCGGAGCCGGGGGACTGGCTCACCGCCGAGCTGGGCTTCGAATCCGCCATCGTCGTGCGCGGCGACGATGGAGTGGTGCGCGCCCTGGCCAACGTCTGCCGCCATCGCGGGTCGCGGATCTGCAACGAGGCGCGGGGGAGCGCGGGGGTGCTCACCTGCCCCTACCACGCCTGGACCTATCACCTGGACGGCCGCCTGCGCGCCGCTCGGGAAATGCCCGAGGGCTTTGATCCGTCCGCCTACGGACTGACGGTCCTGCCGATAAGGATCGTCGGCGGCCTGATCTTCATCAGCTTCGGTCAGGCGCCGCCGGCCCTGGAAGTCGCCGCCCCGGCCCTTGAGGCGATGACGACGCGCTACGGCTGGGAGGCGGCCAAGGTCGCGCACCGGAGGAGTTATGCGGTGGCGGCCAACTGGAAGCTGGCGGTGGAGAACTATCACGAGTGCTATCACTGCGCCCCGGCCCATCCGGAGTTCTCGGTCCTGCACACCCTGGCCAAGCCCGAGGGCCGGCGACCGCCGACCAGCGAGGCGATGGCCGAAGGCGTCGGCGAGGTGGAAGCGTGGGGGCCGGAGCCGGACGGCCAGGAGGTGGCGCGGGTCATGCGCTCGGCCCTCGCCGCCGGCGCGCTGACGGGGAGCGAAGGGGGAAAGCCCGTGGCGCCCTTGATGGGCGGGCGCCAGGACCATGACGGCGGCTGCGTGTTCGCGGAGGTGGGATTCCTGAGCGCTTTCCTCGCCTATTCCGACCACGGCGTGATCTATCGTTTCATCCCCAGAGACGTGCTTTCCACGCAGATGGAGGTGCTGTGGCTGGTCGACGGCCAGGCGCGCGAAGGCGTCGACTATGATGTCGGCCGCCTCACCTGGCTGTGGGACGTGACCAGCCTGGCCGACAAGAAGATCATCGAACGCAACCAGAAGGGCGTGCTGTCGCGCTTCTACCGGCCGGGCCCCTATTCGCGGATGGAGCCGGGGACGCGGCTCTACGTCGAGCGATATCTGGCGGAATTGGCCCGGGTCGATCGGGAGGCCGGCCATGGGCTATGATGCGATCATCGTCGGCGGCGGCCACAACGGCCTTGTCTGCGCCTTCTATCTCGCCCGGGCCGGCTACAAGGTGCGGGTGCTGGAGCGGCGCGGCGTGGTCGGCGGGGCGGCGATCACCGAGGAATTCCATCCCGGCTTTCGTAATTCGACCGCCAGCTATTCGGTCAGCCTGCTCAATCCCAAAGTCATCGCCGACATGGAACTGGCGCGCCATGGGCTTAGGGTGGTCCTGCGGCCGCTGTCCTACTTCGCGCCTACCGACACCGGCGACTATCTGATCTTGGACCGCGACAAGGAACGTTCGCGCCGGGAGGTGGCGCGCTTCTCAGGCCGCGACGCGGAGCGGCTGGAGGCCTTCCACGCCCGCCTGGACGGCCTGGTCGAGTTGATGCGCGGCCTGGTCCTCAAGACGCCGCCCAACCCGGCCGGCGGGGCGCGGGACCTGATGAGCGCGCTCGGCTTGGCCAACCGGGTGCGCGGGCTCGGCCTCCAGGGCCAGGGCGATCTTTTGGACCTGTTCGGCAAGAGCGCCGGCGATCTGCTCGACGCCTGGTTCGAGACCGATGTGCTCAAAGGCCTGCTCGGCTTCGACGCCATCGTCGGCAACTATGCCAGCCCCTATTCGCCGGGCTCGGCCTATGTGCTGCTGCACCACGTCTTCGGCGAGGCGAACGGGGTCAAGGGCGCCTGGGGCCACGCCATGGGCGGCATGGGTTCGATCACCCAGGCCATGGCCGCCGCCTGCTGGGAGGCCGGGGTGGAGATCTCCACCGACTCCCCGGTGCGCGAGATCGCCATCGCCGGCGGCCGGGCGAGCGGCGTGGTCTTGGAGGACGGGAGCGACCTTTCCGCACGGGTGGTGGTCTCCAACCTCAATCCCAAGCTCCTGTTCGCAAAGCTGGTCGCGCCCGAGCACCTCGATCAGCCGTTCAAGGACCGCATGAGCGCCTGGCGCTGCGCCTCGGGGACCTTCCGGATGAACGTGGCGCTGTCGGAACTGCCGAACTTCACCGCCCTGCCGAGCGTCGGCCAGGCCGAGCACCACGGCGCCAGCATCCTCATCGCCCCGTCGCTTTCCTATCTCGACCGGGCCTATATGGACGCGCGGCTCCACGGCTGGGCGCGTCGGCCAGCGATCGAGATGCACATCCCCAGCATCCTCGACGACAGCCTTGCCCCGGCGGGCCGGCACGTGGCGAGTCTCTTCTGCCACCAGTTCGCCCCGACCCTACCGGACGGCTCCAGTTGGGACGACCACCGCGAGGCGGCGGCCGACCAGATCGTGGAGGAGGTCACCCGCCATGCGCCGAACTTCAAGGGCGCGATCCTCGGGCGGATGATCCTCTCGCCGCTCGACCTGGAGCGCAAGCTGGCCCTCACTGGCGGCGACATCTTCCATGGCGCCCTCACCCTCGATCAGCTCTTCAGCGCCCGCCCGGCGCTCGGCCACGGCGACTACCGCGCGCCGGTGCGCGGCCTCTATATGTGCGGTTCGGGAACCCACCCCGGCGGCGGCGTCACCGGCGCGCCGGGGCACAACGCGGCGCATGAGATATTGCGGGATCTGAGGGCGCGGTCGGCGAAGCACCTGCGGGCGGGATGAGGTAATCGGCGTGAGTTTCGGGCGTGCTCCCCTACCCCGACCGTCACCCCCGGGCTTGTCCCGGGGGCCTATGATCGTCGGCGGCGCCGTGGGCGCGCTCGGCGCGGCCATTGCTTGCTTCGGCGCTCAATGGGTGGCCGGGACGAACGCCCGGCCATGACGTTCTTAGAAAAATGATCCGCTCACCGAGCGCGCGGGGGTAGGCAGCATAGCAAGGAAATCGCGGTATTCCCTTCGGGACACTACCGCTCCGGGGGTGGAAGGCTCGGGGATCGCCAAGCCGTCTTCCAACATGCCTTCGATATGGAAGGCCAACGCCTCCTCGGCCATCACGCGCGTTTCATCCACATCCGCGCCCACGGTGACGCACCCTGGAAAGTCGGGGAACGAGACGCCGTAGTCGCTCTCGGCATCCTTATGGATGAGGGCGATGTAGGTACGCATGAAAGCACTTTATCACCGCGGCAACTCGCTTGCCCCCATCAGAAATTCATCCGCCGACCGCGCGCACTGGCGGCCTTCGCGGATGGCCCAGACGACCAGGGATTGGCCGCGGCGCATGTCGCCGCATGCGAAGATCTTGTCGGCGGACGTCCGGTAATCGACGTCCGAGGCGGCGACATTGCCGCGGGGGTCGAGGGTGACGGCGGCCTGGTCGAGCAGGCCGCCCCGATGGGGGCCGAGGAAACCCATGGCCAGGAGTACGAGGTCGGCCTTCAAGGTGAAATCGCCGCCGGGGACTTCGGTCATGATCATCCGGCTATCCGGGCCGGCGCTCCATTCCAGGCGCGCGCATTCCAGGGCCTCGACCCTTCCGTTCGTGCCGATGGCGCGGCGTGCGGCGACGGCGAAGTCGCGCTCGCAGCCCTCCTCCTGGGAAGAAGAGGTGCGCAGCTTCAGGGGCCAATGGGGCCAGGTAAGGGCCTTGTTCTCGCGCGCCGGCGGCTGGGGCATGATCTCCAGCTGAGTGACCGAGGCGGCGCCCTGGCGGTTGGCCGTGCCGATGCAGTCCGAGCCGGTGTCTCCGCCGCCGATCACCACCACATGCCTGCCCGCCGCGCTGATCCCACGGTTTGGCGCGGCCTGATCTTCCGGATCGCCCGCCACCCGCCGGTTCTGCTGGATGAGGAAATCCATGGCGAAGTGGATCCCCGTCAGCCCGTGCGGCGGCAGGCCCAGATCGCGCGGCGCCTCCGCCCCGCCGGCCAGGACCAGGGCGTCGTATTGAGCCATCAGGTCGCCCAGCGGGATGCTCGCGCCGACGTGGGCGCTGGCGCGGAAGCCGACGCCTTCGGCCTCCATCTGAGCCAGGCGCCGGTCGATCAGGGATTTCTCCATCTTGAAGTCGGGAATGCCGTAGCGCAGCAGGCCGCCGATCCGGTCGCTCTTTTCGAAGACGGTGACGCCATGGCCGGCGCGGGCGAGCTGCTGGGCGCAGGCCAGGCCCGCGGGCCCCGACCCGACCACGGCCACCCGTCGGCCAGTGGGCGAAACCGCCGGAACGGGGACGATCCAACCCTCCCGCCAGCCGCGGTCGACGATCTGGCACTCGATGGTCTTGATGGTGACCGGGGCGTCGTCGAGGTTGAGGGTGCAGGCCGCCTCGCAGGGCGCGGGGCATATCCGGCCGGTGAACTCGGGGAAGTTGTTGGTGGAATGGAGGGCGTCCAGCGCGCTGCGCCACTGGTCGCGAAAGACCAGATCGTTCCAGTCCGGGATCAGATTGTTCACCGGGCAGCCGGTGTGGCAGAAGGGAACCCCGCAGCCCATGCACCGCCCCGCCTGGCGCTCCACCTCCTGGATCGGCAGAGGGCGGACGAATTCGCGCCACGTCTTCAACCGCTGCTCGCGCGGCTCGTAGGGGCGGTCGCGGCGTTCGATCTCGAGGAAGCCGGAGGGGTTGGGCATCAGGCGGCCATCATTCCGCCGCCACCGCGCGGGCCGCGCCACGCTCGGCGGCTAGGTCCTCGAGAGCGCGGCGGTAGTCCTTAGGGGTGACTTTCACGAAGGCGCCCAGCGCCGTGTCCCAGTCGGCGAGGAGGGCGGCGGCGCGGGCGCTTCCGGTGTAACGGTGGTGGCGTTCGATCAGAATCCGCAGACGCTGGGCGTCGAAGCGCAGGGGATCGCCCATGCCGCTGTCTTCGACGCTGATCGGCTCCGGGCGCGGGGCCTCGTCGTCGCGATCGACGGGACGGTCGGCGACGATCGGGGCCAGGTCGACCATGGCGAGGTTGCACAGATCGGCGAAGCGGCCCGCCGGATCATAGGCATAGGCGATGCCGCCCGACATGCCGGCGGCGAAGTTGCGGCCGGTGTCGCCCAAAACCGCGACCACCCCGCCGGTCATGTATTCGCAGCCGTGGTCGCCCAGTCCCTCGACCACCGCCACCGCGCCCGAATTGCGCACCGCGAAGCGCTCGCCCGCCCCCCCCTCGAAATAGGCCTCGCCGGCGATGGCCCCGTAGAGAACGGTGTTGCCGACGATGATGTTCGAGGCAGGGTCCCGCGTCGCTTGCGGCGGCTGGCGCACCACCACCCGGCCTCCGGATAGGCCCTTGCCCACATAGTCGTTGGCGTCGCCGATCAGCTCGAGGCTGACGCCCCGGGCCAGGAAGGCGCCGAAGCTCTGCCCGGCCGTGCCGGTGAACCGCGCCACGATCGTATCGGGCGCCAGGCCCGCGTGGCCATGGCGCCGCGCCACTTCCCCCGACAGCATGGCCCCCACGGAGCGATGGACGTTACGGATGGGAAGATCGAGCCTGGTGGCCTCGCCGCCATCCAGGGCCGTCGCCGCGATCAGCTGGTGATCGAGCGCCTTTTCCAGCCCGTGATCCTGGCGTTCGCTGTTCCACAGCCCCTCGGCCGCGCCCGGCGCCGCGGCGTGGAGCAGGCGGGTAAGGTCGATGTCCCTGGCCTTCCAGTGCTCGACGGCGGCGCGCGAATCCAGGCGGCCCACCTGGCCGATCATCTCCTGGACGGTGCGGAAACCCAGCCGCGCCATGATCGCGCGCAGCTCCTCGGCGACAAAGAAGAAATAGCTGATGACGTGCTCGGGCTGGCCGGTGAAGCGGGCGCGCAGGACCGGATCCTGGGTCGCCACCCCCACCGGGCAGGTGTTGAGGTGGCACTTGCGCATCATGATGCAGCCCGCCGCGATCAGGGGGGCGGTGGCGAAGGCGAACTCGTCGGCCCCCAGCAGGGCGCCGATGGCGACGTCGCGCCCGGTGCGCAGACCCCCATCCACTTGAACCGCGATGCGGCTTCGAAGCCCGTTGAGCCGCAGGGTCTGCTGGGTCTCCGCCAGCCCGATCTCCCATGGCGAGCCGGCGTGGGTGAGCGAGGTGAGCGGGCTGGCGCCGGTGCCCCCCTCGTAACCCGAAATGGTGACGTGATCGGCCCGGGCCTTGGCGACCCCGGCCGCCACCGCGCCGACCCCCACCTCCGAAACCAGCTTGACCGAGATCCGCGCCGCCGGATTGACGTTCTTCAGGTCGTGGATCAGCTGGGCCAGATCCTCGATGGAATAGATGTCGTGGTGCGGCGGCGGCGAGATCAGGCCGACGCCCGGCGTGGCGTGGCGCACCTTGGCGATGGTCGCATCGACCTTGTGGCCGGGGAGCTGGCCGCCCTCGCCCGGCTTGGCCCCCTGGGCGATCTTGATCTGAATGTCGTCGGCGTTGACCAGGTATTCGGCGCTCACCCCGAAGCGGCCGGACGCAACCTGCTTGATCGCCGAGCGCAGGGAGTCGCCGTTCGGCAGGGGCGCGAAGCGGTCGACCTCCTCGCCCCCCTCGCCGGTGTTGGAGCGCCCGCCGATGCGGTTCATGGCGATGGCCAGGGTGGTGTGCGCCTCGCGGCTGATCGAACCGAAGCTCATCGCCCCGGTGGCGAAGCGCTTGACGATCTCACGGGCCGGTTCGACGTCGTCGAGGGGTGTGGGAGTCTCCGCCCACGAAAGTCGCATCAGGCCGCGCAGGGTGAGCAGCCGTTCGCTCCGTTCATTGATTTCCGCCGCGAAGGCCTGGTACTCGGCCGGCAAATTGCCCCGCACCGCGTGCTGCAGACTGGCCACGGCCGACGGCGTCCAGGCGTGGTCCTCGCCGCGCAGGCGAAAGGCGTAGGCCCCGCCCACGTCCAGCATGGCCCGGTAAAGGGGCGAGTCGCCCCAGGCGTCGCGATGGCGCTGGACGCACTCGGCGACGACTTGAGAAAGACCCGCGCCTTCGATCGGGCTGGCCGTGCCGGTGAAATAACGCTCGACGAAGGCGCTCGACAGCCCCACGGCGTCGAAGATCTGGGCCCCGCAATAGGACTGGTAGGTGGAGATGCCCATCTTGGACATCACCTTCAAAATCCCCTTGCCCACCGCCTTGACGTAGTTTTCGGCCACCGCCTCGGGGCTGAGTTTCGAGGCGTTCGCCACTCGCAGGGCTTCGAGGGTTTCGAAGGCGAGATAGGGGTTCACGCCTTCCGCCCCGTAGCCGGCCAGAACGCAGAAATGATGCACCTCGCGGGCCTCGCCGGTCTCGATGACCAGGCCGGTCTGCATGCGCAGGCCCTGTCGGATCAGGCGATGGTGGACCGCCGCCGTGGCCAGGGCGGCGGGAATGGGGATCCGGTCGGCGCAAACGCCGCGGTCCGACAGGACGAGGATGTTCATGTCGGCCAGGACGGCGTCGGTGGCCGCCGCGCAGAGCCGGTCGACCGCCGCCTCGAGGCCCGCCTCGCCCTCGGCCGCCGCCCAGGTGGCGTCCAGGGTCGCGGTGCGGAAGGCGCCGTCGAGCAGGTCGGAAATGGCGCGGATCTTCTCCAGGTCGGCGTTGGTCAGGATCGGCTGGGCGACCTCCAGCCGCTTGTGGGTTCCGGCCTGGCGGCCGAGCAGGTTGGGCCTGGGGCCGATCATCGAAACCAGGCTCATCACCAGGGCCTCGCGGATGGGGTCGATCGGCGGGTTGGTGACCTGGGCGAAGTTCTGTTTGAAATAGTCGTAGAGACGCCTGGGGCGCACCGACAGAACGGCGAGCGGCGTGTCCGTGCCCATGGATCCCACCGGATCCTCGCCGCTTTCGCCCATGGGCTCCAGGAAGAAGGCGAGATCCTCCTGGGTGTAGCCGAAGGCCTGCTGTCGATCGAGCAGGTCGGCCGCGTCCGGGGCGTCGGCCGGCCGCCACAGCGGCGGCTCGGGCAGATCCTCGAGCTTGAACTGGGTCCGGGCCAGCCATTCGGCGTAGGGCTCGGCGGCGGCGAGCGTGTTCTTGATCTCCTCGTCCTCGATGATGCGGCCTTCCTCCATGTCGATGAGCAGCATTCTGCCCGGCCGCAGGCGCCATTTGCGGACGATGCGCTCTTCAGGGACCGCCAGGACGCCAACCTCCGAAGCCAGGATCACATGGTCCTGATCGGTGATCACGAAGCGGGCCGGGCGCAGGCCGTTGCGGTCAAGGGTGGCGCCGATCTGACGCCCGTCGGTGAAGGCGATGGCGGCCGGCCCGTCCCATGGCTCCATCAGGGCGGCGTGATATTCGTAGAACGCTCTTCTTTCCGGAGACATCAGCGGGTTGCCCGCCCAGGCCTCGGGGATCAGCATCATCATCGCGTGGGCCAGGGGATAGCCCCCCGCCACCAGCAGCTCCACGGCGTTGTCCAGGGACGCGGTATCCGACTGATCGTGAGGGATCAGCGGCCACATCTTGTCGAGGTCGGGGCCCAGCAGATCCGATTCCAGGGTGCGCCGGCGCGCGTTCATCCAGTTGACGTTGCCCCGCACCGTATTGATCTCACCGTTGTGGGCGATGAACCGATAGGGGTGGGCCAGCTTCCACGACGGGAAGGTGTTGGTGGAAAAGCGCTGATGGACCATGGCCAGCGCCGACTCCGTGAGCGGGTCGGTAAGATCCCGGTAGAACGAGCCCACCTGCGGGGCGAGCAGCAGGCCCTTGTAGACCACCGTGCGGCTGGAAAAGGAGGGCATGTAGAATTGCGTCAGCGCCGGGGCGTCATAGCGGGCGGCGAGCGCCTCCAGGGGATTTTGGGTCTGTTTGCGAATGGCCAGAAGCTTGCGCTCGAAGGCGTCATGGTCGGGGGTGGATGATCCCTTGCCCACGATCGCCTGGCGGATCAGGGGCATCGTTTCGAGCACCGCCGCGCCCAGGCCCGCGGTATCCACCGGCACGTCGCGCCAGCCGATCAGAATCTGCCCCTCGACCCGGATGAAATGCTCGAAATGGCCGATCGCCAGATCGCGGGCGTCGTCGTCCCGGGGCAGGAAGCACATGGCCACCGCGTAGTCGCCCGGCGCCGGCAGGTCGACGCCCGCTCTCGCCGCCCAGTCGCGCAGGATGGCGTCGGGAATCTGGATCAGGCAGCCCGCGCCGTCGCCGACCGTGGGATCGGCGCCCACGGCGCCGCGATGATCGAGATTGACCAGGATCTCCAGGCCGCAGGCGACCACCTCGTGCGACTTTCTGCCCTTGACGTTGGCCACGAAGCCGACACCACACGAGTCGTGCTCGTTGCGGAGGTCATAAAGTCCCTGTTGTGGCGGAAATCCGAACAAAATTCCCTCTGAACTCCCATCTGGACGTCGTTTGCGCAACAGACGCCTACAATTCGCATTTGACGGAGATGGGACGCGTTGTCGAGTTGCGCCAGGGCGCGAACCCCGCGCCGCACACTTGACGGGCCGCTCCGGATGCGCCGAAGGTCCCGCCCCCGTGCACCTGTCAGGAACCCCCGCCCCATGAACGCTTCGCCGCTCATCCTCAGCCTCTGCGCTTTCACCGCCGTCTGCGCCTGCGCCCCGGTGGCGACCCCGCCGGCCAAGGCTTCGGTGGACACCGCCAAGATCGTCGACGCCATCAAGACCGACGAGGTGCACTGGAACGCCGACTACAAGTCCGGCGATCCGGCCAAGATCGCCGCCCATTACGCCCCCGGGGCGGTGGTCATGTTCCCGGGCGCGCCGCCGGCGGTCGGGGCCGGCGCTATCGTGGCGGTGGAGAAGCAGGCGATCGGCGACCCCGGCTTCACCCTGGCCTTCGCCAGCGACAAGGTGGACGTGGCCGCCTCGGGCGACCTCGCCGTCGCCCACGGGACCTACAAGCAGACCACCACCAACCCCAAGACCAAGGCCGTCGACAGCGAAAGCGGCAGCTACGTCACGGTCTACAAGCCGGGCGCGGACGGGTCCTGGAAGGCGGTGTGGGACATCATCACCCCCGGTCCCGCCACCAATGTCGGCGCCGTGATGACCGGCGCCGCTACCGCCGCGGCGCCGCAGTAGCGTCCCCCAGGAGCCCCTTTTAGGAACAGCGATGGAACTGGCGCCCAAGAAAACCGGCCTCTCCACGGCAAGGTTGGAACGCATCACCGAACACCTGGAGCGCGCCTACATCGGGCCAGGGAAGATCGCCGGCTGCCAGGTCGCCGTTTCCCGGCACGGCCATCTGGCGTACCACCGCTCTTTAGGGATGATGGACCGCGAGCGCGGCAAGGCCATGGCCGACGACGCCATCTTCCGCATCTATTCGATGACCAAGCCGATCACGTCGGTCGCCCTGATGACCCTCTATGAGCGGGGTTATTTCCAGCTCAATGATCCGGTGAGCCGCTTCTTCCCAGCCTGGAAGGGTCAGCGGGTATGGGTCTCCGGCGAAGGGGCGTCGATGGTCACCGAAGCGCCCGTCCGGCCACTTTCAATGCGCGACATGCTTTGCCACACCGGCGGCCTGACCTACGGCGACGCCTTGGCCTCCCTGGGCGCGCCCAGCACAGGCCTGGCGGTGGACAGGGTCTATGACGAGCTGGGCGTGCGGCGAGGCCGGGACGAGACCCTGATGGAGTTCATGGACAAGCTGGCCGGGGTCCCGCTCCTCTACCAGCCCGGGGAGCGGTGGATGTATTCGCTCTCCACCGACGTCTGCGGCGCCCTGGTGGAAAGGATCAGCGGCCAGCGGTTCGACCACTATCTTCAGGAGGCCGTCTTCGACCCCCTGGGCATGAAGGACACCGCCTTCCACGTCGCGCCCGGCAAGGTCGATCGTTTCTGCGCCAACTATCGCCGCGGCGCCGACAAGTCGCTGAAGCTCCTGGAAGCGCCCGACAACAGCGAATATCTTCGCGAGCCCAGCTTCTTCTCCGGCGGCGGGGGCCTGACCTCCACCACCGAGGATTACCTGCGTTTCTGCGAGATGCTGCGCCGGGGCGGTGAGTTCGAGGGCGCCCGCATCCTCGGCCCCCGCACCATCGCCCTGATGCATCGCAATCATCTCAAAGGCGGCGCCGACCTCGCCTCCATGGCCATCGGCGGCTTCTCCGAGACCGCCAACGAAGGCGTCGGCTTCGGCCTCGGCTTCGCCAGCACCCTCGATAGCGTGAAGAACGGAAGCCTGGGCGAAGGCGACTACTACTGGGGCGGCGCCGCCTCGACGATCTTCTGGGTCGACCCGGCGGAGGATCTGACCGTGGTCTTCATGACCCAGTTCATGCCCTCGGGCACGTTCAATTTCCGCGGGCAGCTCAAG
>JBBQGZ010000008.1:0-40643 GCA_038323535.1 Caulobacterales bacterium | reverse complement strand
CGCGGCCCTGGACGGCCTCAAGGGCGAGAACCCCGATCAGGACGCCGGCATCGCCATCGTCCGACGGGCGCTTCAGGCCCCGATCCGCCAGATCGCCGAGAACGCCGGCGTGGAAGGCTCGATCGTGGTCGGCAAGGTGCTGGAGAACGCCTCGGCGACCTACGGCTTCGACGCCCAGAAAGAAGAGTACTGCGACATGATCGCCGCCGGCATCATCGATCCGGCCAAGGTCGTGCGCACGGCTCTGCAGGACGCGGCCTCGGTCGCCGGCCTGATGATCACCACCGAAGCGGCGATCGTCGAAGCGCCCAAGAAGAACGCGGGCGGCGGCGGTGGCGGCGGCATGGGCGGCGGCGGAATGGGCGGCATGGGCGACATGGACTTCTAAGCCGAACCACCTTTCGCTGAACTTCAATCGAGGGGCGGAGCCAGCCAGGCTCCGCCCCTCTTTTTATCGGGCTTGGTCGGGCGAGCGAGCTTGGCGGCGCGACGCGCTGGCGGTATCGCCCATCGCTACACACGATCCAGGTGGCGACATGGACTCCGCGAAGATCTTCTGGTCCGGCCGCTGGCAGGCTGTCCGCCTACCCAAGGCCTTTCGTTTCGATACGACGGAAGTTCGCATCTCCCGGCGTGGCGCCGCCGTGATCCTTGAACCCATGGCCCGCGACAGGGCATGGCTGGACGGGCTTGTCGGCCCCGTGGACGATGACTTCGTGCAAGCGGTATCCGAGCAACCCGCCGATCAGGCCCGGCCGGAGTTGGATGTCTTCGAGTGACGTATCTGCTCGACAGCAACGCCGTCATCGCGGCCCCTAAGCGCCAGGCGATAGACAAGCTTTGTTCAGGCGCTCTTGAAACACCTCTCCCGGAGGGAGAGGGAGGGGCCCATGGCGAAGCCATGGGAGGGTGAGGGGTTACGGCGCCGGGTGTTCTCACTTCATGTTTCAGCGCCTTGACGCAAGCCGGCGGATAAATCGGATAGCGGGTAACCCCTCACCCTCCCACGCCCAAGATCGGGCGCGGGCCCCTCCCTCTCCCTACGGGAGAGGTGGTCTCAACGAAGGCGAATTCAGGTCTTTTGCTTCACGGCCTCTTCTTGCGTTTCGACTCGGCGATGGCGGGCCAGGGGTGGTCCAGCGTCCGGGTCAGGGCCAGGCCGATGAGGCTCGAGCGGCTCATGCCGAAATCGGCCGCCGCCCGATCGACCCGCTCGATCAGGCTTCGCGGCAGATAGACGTTCACCCGTTCGGACGGGTTGGGAAGCGCCGCGCCCACGGCGAAGAAGGTCACGAAGTCGCAGCCGGGCGGGATTTGGATGGCGTCGAAGGCGGTCGGCTCGGGAAAGACGCGGTCCCGCTCAGCCAGGTCCTGGATACCCCGCGCCAGGGCGTCCTGGGCCTTTTCCATCGCCTCTTCCTGCGACCGGGCGGCGGCCACGCAGCCGGGTAGGTCCGGAAACCACACCCCGAACACGCCCGAGGGATCGCGTTCCAGCACCGCCGGGTAGAATCGCCGCGCCATCACCGCCTCCATCGCCGAGTGTGGGATTTAACACACCCTCGACCGGCCGCCTAAAGTGTCCTAACGGCGACGAACGGTCGACGCCGACCCGATGACCCCGCTCGCCGCCCAGCTGGTCAGGCTGATGACGATGGCGGCGAGGATGGCGCTCCACAGGCCGTGGATCTGGATCCCCTTGAGGAACAGGGTGACCAGCCAGACCATCAGGCCGTTCACCACCAGGAGGAAAAGTCCCAGGGTCAGGATGGTGAGGGGGAACGTCAGGATCACCAGGATCGGCCGCACAAGAGCGTTGACGATCCCCAGCAGCACCCCGGCGGCGATCAGGCTGCCCCAGCCCCCGGCATGAACCCCTGGCACGATCTGGGCGGCGATCCAGAAGCCCAGCGCGGTCGCCAGGGCGTGAAGGGCGAATCGGATCATGGGATTTCAGGCCTCCAAGGATGGATGCTTCTCATAGCCTGTGAGAACGGGAAAAACAGGGGCGCTAACGTCGACGTTGACGTCCACGGAATGGTAAAATAGTCTCGGGCGAGACAGGCCGCGCCTCAAACCTTCAGGGAAACCCGCCATGGCCAGCGAGCTTCGGCGTCCGGAACGCACCTTCACCATCCGCCAGCTGTGCCTGGAGTTCAAATGCACGCCCCGGGCCCTGCGCTTCTATGAAGACAAGGGCCTGCTCGCCCCGGCGCGCCAAGGCCTCAACCGGGTCTATTCCTATAAGGACCGCGCCCGCCTGCTGCTGATCCTGCGCGGCAAGCGGGTAGGCCTCTCCCTGGCCGAGATTCGCGAGATCCTGGGGCTCTATGACAAGGCGGATGGCGGCGCGGCGCAGAACGCCAAGGCCCTGCGCAAATTCCGCGAGCGCATCGTCGCCCTGGAGCAGCAGCGCGAAGACATCGATCACGCCATCGAGGAACTGTATCGGGCCTGCGAGCATCTTGAAGCCAAGCTGGCGGCGGCCCGTCCCGATCTGCTCCCCAGCGCCGAGGACTACGACAAGCTCGTGCGACCCCGCGTCGATGGGCGCCATGAGGCCGCGGACGCTTAAGGCGACTTGGCCCGCCCATGACCTACCAGCCGCCGGTTCGCGAGCACCTCTTCCTGTTGCGTGACGTGCTCGCCATCGACCGCTACGCGGCCCTCCCGGCCTTCGCCGACACATCGATGGACGTGGTCGAACAGATCCTGGACGAGGCGGCGCGGTACTGCGCCCAGATCCTGGGCCCCTTGAACGCGGTGGGCGACAAGGAAGGCTGCACCTGGCGCCCCGACGGCGCCGTCACCACGCCGGCCGGCTTCAAACAGGCCTATCGCGCCCTGGTCGAGGGCGGGTGGCCGGCCCTGGGCGCCGCTCCGGAGTGGGGCGGGCAGGGGCTGCCCGCCGTCGTCGGCCTGGCCTTCAGCGAAATGAGTTCCTCGGCCAATATGGCCTTTTCCATGTATCCGGGCCTGACCCACGGGGCCTATTCCGCCATCCTCCATGGCGGCTCGGAGGCCCAGAAGGCGCTCTACCTGCCGCCCCTGGCCTCCGGGCGGTGGGGGGGGACGATGAACCTCACCGAGCCGCAGTGCGGCACCGATCTGGGGCTCCTGCGGACCAAGGCCGTCCCGGCGCCGGACGGGAGCTACAGGATCAGCGGCCAGAAGATCTGGATTTCCGGCGGCGAACACGACCTCACCGAAAACATCGTCCACCTGGTCCTGGCCCGCATCGAAGGCGCGCCCGCGGGAACCCGCGGCATCAGCCTGTTCATCGTCCCCAAATTCATCCCGGATGCGGACGGGGCGCCCGGCGCGCGCAACGGCGTCGCCTGCGCCGGCCTCGAGGAGAAGATGGGCATCCACGGCAACGCCACCTGCGTGATGGCCTATGACGAGGCGGTCGGCTGGCTGGTGGGCGAGGAGAACCGCGGGCTCGCCCTGATGTTCGTGATGATGAACGAGGCGCGCCTGGGGGTCGGGCTCCAGGGCCTGGCCCAGGGCGAAGCGGCCTATCAGGCGGCGGCGGCCTTCGCCAGGGAGCGGCTCCAGGGCCGATCGCTGACCGGCCCCAAGAACGCCGAGGGCCCGGCCGACCCCATCCTGGTCCATCCCGACGTGCGGCGGATGCTGCTGGACGCCCGCGCCGTCCTGGAAGCGGGCAGGGCCTTTCTGTTCTGGACCGCCCTGCATGGCGACCTCGCCGGCCACCCGGACGAAGCGGTGCGCCAGAAAGCCAAGGATTACATGGGCCTGATGACGCCCGTGCTGAAGGCCTATCTCACCGACCGCGGTTTCGCTGTCTGTTCGGACGCCATGCAGATCTGCGGTGGGGCGGGGTTCACCGAGCACCTGCCGGTGAGCCAGTACCTTCGCGACAGCCGCATCGCCCTGATCTACGAGGGCGCCAACGGCGTCCAGGCGCTCGACCTAGTGGGGCGCAAGCTGGCCGCCGACGGAGGGCGGGCGGTGATGACCTTCTTCGCCGAAATCGACGCCTTCGTGGACGCCCAGGCCGCGGACGAAGCCCTGACGCCCTTCACCGAGGCCCTGGCCGCCGCCAAGGCGCAACTTCAGGAGGGGACGATGTGGCTGATGCAGAACGGGCTCGCCAACCCCGACAACGCCGGCGCGGCCTCCACAGACTATCTGCACCTCTTCGCCCTGACCGGCCTGACCTATATGTGGACGCTGATGGCCAAGGCCGCCAACGGGCGGATCGCGGGTGGCGACGGCGACGCCTTCTTCGCCAACAAGCTGATCGCCGGGCGCTATTTCATCGAACGCGTCCTTCCCGACGCGGCCGCCCGCTTGGCCAAGCTGACCTCGGGGTCGGCCACCCTCATGGCCTACCCGGCGGCGGCCTTCTGACACGCTGGAGGCGCCCATGAGCGTTCATCGCGCAACCGTAACCTGGGCGCTGGACGACGGCGACTTCCTCAAGCGCCGCTACAGCCGGGTCCATACGCTCGCCTTCGAGGGCGGGCTCGAGGTCGCCGGCTCGCCCTCGGCCCACATCGTGCCCGCGCCGTATTCGCGCGCCGACACCGTCGATCCCGAAGCGGCCTTCACCGCGTCCCTCAGCGCCTGCCACATGCTGTGGTTCCTCGACCACGCCGCCCGCGCCGGGTTCGTGGTGGCCTCCTATTGCGACAATGCCGAAGGGACCCTGGCCCGGAACACCGCCGGCAAGCTGGCCATGACCCGCGTCGCCCTGCGCCCCAAGATCGCCTTCTCCGGCGATCCTCGCCCCACGCCGCAAGAGATCGCCGCCCTCCACCACGCCGCCCACGCCGACTGTTTCATCGCCAATTCGGTGACGACGGAGGTGGTGGTGGAGGGGGGTCCGTCTTAGGTTTCCTCCCTCCGTCGGCGCATGGGGAGGGACGATCGCGAAGCGATCTGGGTGGGGCTGTCGGGATCATCTCCGACGTGTCGGGTTTTCACCGCACTTCCCCACCCTGACGGCTCCGCCGTCTGTCCCTCCCCATGAAGGGGAGGGAGGGAAGCTAGCCACCCCGCTAACCTCGCCTCCAACGCCGGCAGGTCGCGCAGGCCGCATTCCCACACCGTCTCGACCCGCCACCCCGCCGCTTCCAGAGCCGCGCGCGCCGCCGCGTCGCGCGCGCGGTTGCGGGCGACCTTGGCCACCCAGTAGTCGCGGTTCGCCTTGGGAATCCGCGCCCCGCGCGCGCAGTCGTGGCCGTGCCAGAAGCAGCCGTGCACGAAGATCGCCAGCCAGCGGCCGGCGAGCACGATGTCGGGCTTTCCCGGCAGATCGGCCCGGTTGAGCCGGTAGCGCCCGCCGAGGCGCCAGATCAGCCGGCGAACCGTCAGTTCCGGCCCCGTCCCCCGCCCCTTGACCCGGCGCATGACCGCCGAGCGTTTTTCCGGCCCGTAGACGTCGCTCACAGGCCCTCGAACAGCGCCGTGGAGAGATAGCGTTCGGCGAAGCTGGGGATGATGGTGACGATGACCTTGCCGGCCATCTCGGCGCGCGACGCGATATCGAAGGCGGCGGTGAGGGCCGCGCCCGAGGAGATGCCCACGGGCACGCCCTCCACCCTGGCGCAGAGCCGCGCCATGGCGAAGGAGTCTTCATTGGAGACCCGCACGATCTCGTCCATCACGCCCCGGTCGAGGATGGCCGGCACGAAGCCCCCGCCGATGCCCTGGATCTTGTGCGGCCCCGGCTGGCCGCCGGAGAGCACGGGCGAGCCGCTGGGCTCCACCGCCACCATCCGCACCGACGGCTTGCGGGCCTTGAGCACCTGACCCACGCCGGTGATCGTGCCGCCGGTGCCGACCCCGGAGACCACCACGTCCACCGCGCCCGCCGTGTCGTTCCAGATCTCCTCGGCGGTGGACACCCGGTGGATCAGCGGATTGGCCTCGTTCTCGAACTGCTGGGGCATCACCGAGCCGGGAATCTCGTTGAGGATCTCACGCGCCCTGGCCACCGCCCCGGCCATGCCCTTTTCCGCCGGGGTCAGCTCCAGCTTGGCGCCCAGCAGCAGCAGCATCTTGCGCCGCTCCAGGGACATGCTCTCGGGCATGACCAGGATCAGCTCGAGCCCCTTGGCGGCGGCCACGAAGGCCAGGGCGATGCCGGTGTTGCCGCTGGTGGGCTCGACGATGGTGGTGTCGGGCCCGATCAGGCCCTGGGCCTCCAGGGCCTCGATCATGGCTACGCCGATGCGATCCTTGACCGACGCCAGGGGGTTGAAGAACTCCAGCTTGGCCAGCACCTCGCCACGCGGCTTCAGCCTGGCGGTGAGCCGGGGCAGGCGGACGAGCGGCGTATCGCCGATGGTGTCCAGGATGGAATCGTAGATCCGGCCCCGTCCCGCGCGCTTGTAGCGGCCGGCGTCGTAGCCCTTGACGGCAAAGTCCATTGTGAGCGTCTCGCGAGATATCAAAGCGGCCCGATCGCGCCGGACCTTATGCCGCCTAAGGATTTTTGGAAGCCAAGGTTTATTCGGCCGCCAACCTGCCGGCCTCCGTCCCCCGCAGCATCGGCTCCAGCACCTCGCGCGCCAGCCAGCGCACCACCGGCACGGCCACCCCGTCACCGGTCACCTGGAGTGCGGCGGTGATCGTCGGCGGAAGCCCGTAGGTCTCCGGCAGGCCCATGAGCCGCGCCGTCTCGCGTGGAGTGATCAGACGGCTTCTCACCACTCCTGCCTCCGCGACGATCAGCAGCTGGCGCGACGAGCCGCCGCGCGGCGTGCGCAGGCACCCGGCCAGGCCGTCGAAGCGCGCCTCTGCGCGCTGCGCCCCGTTCCGCACCCGCAGGAACACCGCGCCCACGCGCCGCTGGCCAGCCTGGACCGCGGCGTCGAGGCTCGCCCGGTGGCGCGCGTCCATGAGCGATATCAGGCGCTCGGTTTGGGCCTTGCACCGCCAGGCGACGCGATCGTCGGGTTCGAGAACGGCGGCGAGATCCAGCTTGCGGCCTTCGGGCAGGGCCGCCGGCCACGCCAGCCATGATCGCCGCAGGTCCGCCGGCAAAACTTCCCGCGCCCGACGCACGGCCAGGGTCTCGGCCGAACCCGCAGCGACGCCGGCCGGCCCGTCCCGCGCCCCGACGATCAGCACCCGCCGCCGCGACTGGGGCAGGAACCGCGCCGCGTCGACCTCAAGCGCCCCGAACCGATAGCCCTGATCGGCCAGGCCCCGGCACACCGCCTCGAAATCCCGCCCGCCATGGGACGTGAGCAGGCCGGTGACGTTCTCGATCACGACCAGGCACGGCGCGCGCCCCTCCGCGTTCAGCGCCTCGATCAGCCGCCAGAATCCATGAAACGCGGACGATCGCACGCCCGCCAGCCCGGCCCGCCCGCCGGCCAAGCTGAAATCCTGGCAGGGGCTCGACGCCCAGGCCAGATCGGCGCGCCCGGGGAGGTCGGCGGCGCCGATGTCGAAAACATCCCCCTGATGAAAGTCCCCGCCGCCGAAATTAGCCCGATAGGCCGCCGCCTTCACCGGATCGAAATCATTGGCGAACCGGCACTCCCACCCCGCCCCCAGCCCCAGCCGCGCCATGCCGCCACCGGCGAAGAATTCATAGAAGGTGAAGAGGCGGCGACTCACGGGGCGGAGTCTAACCGCGTTTGGTCCGCGCCGACCACGCGACGGTGGGTAGGTGTTTGACGTTCACCTCTCGACCCACCAGGACGCTCCGCTCTTTTGGACGCACGACCCCATCCAACTCCGTCATCGCCGGGCATACGTCCCGGCGATCCATGAACGCCTTGCGGGGTGTGGTCGCGCCCGGCGCGGCCAATGCGGCGATTGGGGGCATGGATGGCCGACACTGACGGTCGACCATGACGGCTTCTTGGGAGCATTCGCCTACCCTTCCCCTTGACGCGCGTCCACCCCGGGGCGGCAAGTGTAACCGGCGATCAAACAACGCTTCTGGAGACCACCATGGAACCGGCCTATGATCTGGTGATCCGCGGCGGGCGGGTGGTCGATGGCTCGGGCGGCGCGGCGTTCGAGGCCGACGTGGCGGTGAAGGACGGGCTCATCGCCGCCGTGGGGGCCATCGCCGGCTCCGGGGCCGATGAGATCGACGCCCGGGGGCGGATCGTCACCCCGGGGTTCGTCGACATCCACACCCACTACGACGGCCAAGCGACCTGGGATGGGCGCATGCAGCCTTCGTCCTGGCATGGTGTCACCACCGTGGTGATGGGCAATTGCGGGGTCGGCTTCGCGCCTTGCAAGGCGGGCGACCACGACCGGCTGATCCGGCTCATGGAAGGGGTGGAGGACATTCCCTTCCCGGTCCTCGCCGAGGGCTTGCCTTGGAGTTGGGAGAGCTATCCCGACTACCTGGACGCCCTGGAAGAACGCCGGTTCGACGTCGATATCGGCGGCCAGCTTCCCCACGCCGCCCTGCGCGTCTTCGTCATGGGCCAAAGGGGCGCCGATCGCGAGCCGGCGACCGCCGCCGACATCGCCGCCATGGCCGCCATCGCCAAGGGCGCCGTGGAGGCCGGGGCCCTGGGCTTCACCACCTCGCGCACCCTCAATCATCGCACCAGCGACGGCGCGCCGACCCCCACCCTGACCGCCGGCGAGGACGAGCTCACCGGCATCGCCCTGGGCCTGGCCGCCGCCGGCAAGGGCGTGCTGCAGGTGGTCTCCGACTTCACCGATCCCAGGCTCGAGTTCGCCATGCTGCGCCGGATCGTGGAGCGCTCCGGGCGGCCCCTTTCCTTCACCCTGGCCCAGAGTCCGATCGACCCCCAGGGCTACAAGATCCTGCTGGCCGCCCTGGAAGACGCCGTGGACGCCGGCCTGCCGATGAAGGCCCAGGTCGCGGCCCGGGCGGTGGGGGTGCTCCTGGGCCTAGAACTGACCATCAATCCGTTCACGCATTATCCGCTCTATCGCCAGATCGCCGCCTTGCCGCTGCCTGAGCGCGTCGCCCGCCTAACCGATCCCGATTTCCGCGCTCGCCTGTTCGCCGAGCCGCCGGAAGGCGGGACGCGCGGCATGGCCGGCGCCTGGGGGCGGATGTACCTCATGGAGTCCAGGCCGGACTATGAGCCGTCACCGGAATCCGCCGTCGCGGCCCACGCCTCGGCGCTCGGCATCGCGCCCGAGGCCGTGGCCCTCGATCACCTGCTGAAGGATGGCGGTCGCGGCATGCTCTACGTCCCCTTCCTCAACTATGCCGAAGGCTCTCTCGACGCCGTCCACGTCATGATCGCCCACCCCCACAGCGTGCCTGGCCTCTCCGACGGCGGCGCCCATGTGGGCATGATCTGCGACGGCAGCTTCCCCACCTCGATGATCACCCACTGGACCCGGGACCGCACCCGCGGCCCCAAGCTCGCCCTCGAGGCGGTGGTTCGGATGCAGACCCGTGACACGGCGCGGACGGTGGGCCTGCGCGACCGGGGCCTGATCGCGCCGGGCTACCGGGCCGACCTCAACGTCATCGACCACGGGGGCCTGACCCTCCACGCGCCCCGGGTTGCCACGACCTGCCGGCGGGCGGGCGGCGCCTGATCCAGAAGGCCAGCGGCTATGTGGCGACCATCGTCGCCGGCCAGGTCACCTATCGCGACAGCGAGCCCACCGGCGCCTTGCCCGGGCGCCTCCTGCGCGGCGCCAGGGGCGCGCCGGTCGCCATGGCGGCAGAATGAACAGGGAGGGCGGGTCGATGCGGCTTCAGGTTCTCGAACCCCGGTGCGAGTGGCGCGCCGAGGATGTCGCCGATCCCGCCATCTGGACGGAGGCGCTGACCGCCGCCGAAATCGCCGAGATCGACGCCGCCCTGGCCCATGCCCGCGCCCGCTCGCCCGATCTCCTCGACATCGGCAAGGCGGATTTTCCTCTGCCGACCCTCTCCGCCCGGCTGGGGGCGATCGAGCGGGACCTGATCGACGGGCGCGGCTTCGTGGTCATCCGGGGGCTGCCGCGCGACCGCTACTCCAACGCTGATCTGTGCCTGGCCTATTGGGGGATCGGCGCGCATCTCGGCCGCCCCTGGCCACAGAACCACCATGGCCATCTGCTGGGCGACGTCACCGATCAGGGCAAGGCGCTGGACGATCCGACCGCGCGCGGCAATGAGCTTGGCGGCATCGGCCTCGACTTCCATTGCGACGGCTCGGACCTGGTGGGCCTGCTATGCCTGAGCAACGGGGCCAGCGGCGGCGCCTCGGCGGTGTGCAATTCGGTGGCCTTGCACAACACCCTGGTTCGCGAACGCCCGGACCTGGCGGCGGAGTTCTACAAGCCCCAGCCCTATGACCTGCGTGGCGAAGAGAGGCCGGGCGCCCGGGGCTGGTACGAACTGCCGGTGTTCACCGACCTGGACGGGCGATTGTTCGTCCGCCTGATCGGCGCCTACATCCTCGCCTCCCAGCGCCATGCCGACGCGCCCAGGCTCACCCCCGCCGCCCGCGAGGCGCTGGACTGGATGCAGGATCGGGCCCAGAGCGGCGCTTTCAGCGTGGTGATGGATTTTCGGCCCGGCGACATGCAGTTCATCAACAACTACCATGTGCTGCACGGTCGCGCGCCCTACCTCGACGACCGCGCCGCAGGCCAGGTCCGCCACCTCAAGCGCCTATGGCTGGAGACCGACGCCCTGCCCGATCGCCCGCCCTGTTTCCGCAACAACATCTCCAGCCACTGGGCCGCCAAACGCGTGATCAGCCGGCTGGACGCGGTGGGCTGACGAGGATTCAGCTCTTCGTGGCGTCGCTGCCGACGGGCAGCTCCACCGGCCGGCCGTGGGGCGTGGCGCAATAGGCTTGCGCCCACTGTGATTTTCGTGTCGCGAGGGCGGCGGGATCGGCCAAGCCCTTGGCGGCGACGAGGGTCTCCAGCGCCGCCAGCCAGCAGGCGTAGTAGCCGCTCCCACCGTCCGGACCCGCACCGGCGCGCAGCTCCGCCGACAGCGCCTCGGTCCATTCGCTCCAGGTGAACGCCCCTTCATGGTTCAGTTGGACGGCCAGGGCGAAGGCCTGAGCCTGCCAGGGCTCTTCGAAGACCGGGCCGTCCTCGCCGCCGGGCGCGCCGGCCAGGGTGGCGGGTGAGATGCCGTCAGGCGGGGTCAAGATAGCTGTCCCAAAGGTCGAGATGGACGCTGTCGCCGGAGCGAGCGTCTTCGCCCCACAATTCCCGCGCCGCGAAGCGCACGCCATAGAGCCTCTCGGGACTTTCCCCCAGGCCATGGGCGTTGGCGTCCGGCAGGACGTGGACGCCGTGGTCGCGGGCGATGACGCCGGCCCGGCCGCGCGCATAGCGGGGCAGGCGGGTGTGGCCGACCGGGTTGAGGGTGCGGGCGCGCACCGCCTCGCCGACCTCGAAGCGCCGGGGCGCGGGGACGTCGCGGCTTGCCGGGCCGCCCCGCGCGAGCACGGCGGGAACCCGCTCGGCGGTCAGCGGTGGAGAGGCGGTTTTCGCGTCCGCCGCCGGTCGGCCGGCCTCGATTTCCGCGCGCGTGACCAGGCCCGTCTTGATCATCAGTTCGATCAGGCCGGTCAGCCATTTTTCGTAGTAACTCATGGCCAGATAGTCAGCCCCGGGGATGAGCTCGCGCTGGTGGCGCGAGGCGTCGATGCTCCATCGGCCCCAGGCCGCCATGGCCAGGGTCAGGGCCAGGACCCGCGCCTCCCAGGGCGCGTGAAAGGCCGGCTCGTCGACCTCCGGGTCGATCGGGCCCAGGCCGTGCATGCCGCCCATGTCGTGGACCCCGTTCACGGGCGAGGCGCCTCGGGCACGGGCGCGGCCCGCCCGACCCCGATCATCGAGTCGCGGGTGACCAGGGCCGCCAGCGCTTCCTCGGCGAGATGCTCGCTTCCGGCGGGGCGCTCGGGAACCACCAGGTAACGCACCTCGGCGGTCGAATCCCAGACGCGGATATTGACATCCTCGCCGATCTCGAGGCCGAACTCGGCCAGCACGCCGCGCGGATCGATCACCGCGCGCGAGCGGTAGGGCGAGGACTTGTACCAGGTGGGGGGCAGGCCCAGCACCGGCCACGGGTAGCAGGAGCACAGGGTGCAGACCACGAGGTTGTGGATTTGCGGCGTGTTCTCCACCGCGATCATGTGCTCGCCCTGGCGCCCGCCAAAGCCCAGTTCGGCGATCGCCGCCGTCGCGTCGGTCAGCAGCCTTTGCCGGTAGGCCTCGTCGGCCCAGGCGCGGGCGACCACCCGGGCGCCGTTCCGGGGACCCACCTTGTGCTCATAGGTGTCGATGATCGCATCCAGGGTGGCGGCGTCGACCAGTCCCTTTTCCACCAGCAGGGATTCCAACGCCTTGACCCGCAGGGCGAGATCGGAGGGCGCGTCCTGGCCCCCCTCGGCATGGTCGTGGCCATGCGCGTGCCGATGATCATGACCGGTGTCGCGTTCGTCGCTCATGCGCTCACTCCTCCCCCGCCTCTATGCGGGGGAGGGGGACCGCGAAGCGGTGGAGGGGGCGGGGGCCGCGCAACTCCTAACGCCCCTACTTCCGCCCCGCCTTGCGCGCGGCGTATTTGGCGTCGCGCTTGGCCTTTTGTTCGGCCTTGGTCAGAGCCTTGCGCTCCTTGCGGTCGCCGCGCTTGGCTTCCAGAGCGGCCTCCTCGGCGGCCAGGGCGGCCAGACGCGCGGCTTCCTTGGCTTCGGCTCGGGCCTGGCGGACGGCGGCGAGCTCCCGCTCCCGGATCGCCGCGCGGCTCTCGAACACCGGCGCGGCGACCATGGGCTTGGGGCGCAGTTTCGCCACCAGCGCCTTCTTGGCCTCGGCCGCGGCGGTAAGGCGATCGGCGAAGCCGGTTTTCAACGGATCCTTCATGAGTCCTTTCAGGATAGGGGAAATTCCCGCCGCTAGGCAAGGTCGCGAGGCCCGCTGGGGCGGCTAAGGATCGACGATCAGCCGCGCGCCCCGCTGCAGGGTGAGATAACTCCACAGCCAGGTGAACGCCACCACGAAGCGGTTGCGCAGCCCGATCAGGAAGTAGATGTGGATCGCGCTCCAGAACAGCCAGCCGACCAGGCCGGTCAGTTGCAGCGTACCGAAGTCGACCACCGCGGCGTTGCGCCCGACCGTGGCCAGATCACCGAAGTTCCGGTAGGAAAACGGCCTTGGCGGCGGCGCGCCCCGCACGCGCCTGGCGATCAGGGCGCCGACATAGCCGCCCATCTGCTTGGCGGCGGGCGCGAGGCCCGGGACCGGGCGGCCCTTGCGGCCCACAATGGTCGCGGTGTCCCCGATCACGAACACCTCCGGCAGGCCGGGGACCGACAGGTCGGGCAGGATCTTCACCCGGCCGGCGCCGTCGTGTGGCGCGCCCAGCCAATCGGCGGCGGGCGAGGCGCGCACGCCCGCGGCCCACACCACCGTGCCGGCGTCGATCCTTTCCGCCCCTAGGTCGACACCGCGCCTGTCGCACCCGGTCACCGCCGTATCGGTCATCACCTCGACGCCCATCCGCTCCAGGGCGCGCCGGGCATAGGCCGACAGGCGCTCGGCGAAGGCGGCCAGCAGGCGCGGGCCCGCTTCCACCAGCACCACCCGCGCCGTGCGCGGATCGATGCGGCTGAAATCCCGCGGCAGGGCCTCGCGGGCGACTTCGGCGATGGCGCCCGCCAGTTCCACGCCGGTGGGCCCGCCGCCGATGACGACAAAGGTGAGAAGCCGCCGCTGGTCGGCCGCGTCGTCCATCAGCTCGGCGCGCTCGAAGGCCAGTAGCAGCCGCTGGCGGATGCGGGTGGCGTCCTCGACGCGCTTGAGCTCCGGCGCGGCCTTGGCCCAGTCGTCATGGCCGAAGTAGGACGGCCGCGCGCCGGTGGCGATCACCAGATAGTCGTAGGGCGCGGTCAGGCTGTTGGCCCGCACCTCGCGCCTTTCGGTGTCGATCCCGGTCACCGTCGCCATCACCACCCTCACGTTCGCCTGGCGTCCGAGCAACCCGCGGATCGGCCAGGCGATGTCGGCCGGCGACAACGCGGCGGTGGCCACCTGATAGAGCAGGGGCTGGAAGGTGTGATGGTTCTGCCGATCTATGACCGTGAGATCGACGGGGGCGCCGGCCAGCGCCCGGGCCGCTTCCAGCCCGCCGAAGCCGCCGCCGATCACCACCACGCGCGGACGGCTGGCTGGCGACATGGTGACGGGAGTCTCCGGCGAACGGCGGGGGTTCGCCGCCGGACGGTACTAGCGGACCCTCACCTGGGCAACATCGGCCTACCCTCGTGGGCGACGAGAAGATCATGCATGTCGTCCGCATGTTCTTCTTCGACCCCAAGGATCCATTCGAGCATTCGCCTGGTGGTCGGATCGTCCTCGCCGAAGAAGCGAATCAGTTCGCGGTAGTGCTCGACGGCGATCCGCTCGGCGATCAGGTTTTCCTTGATCATGTCGACCAGGGTCGGCCCGGTCGAATACTGGGACGCCGAACGGCTCGCCAGCCCGGCGGGATCGAAATTGGGCTCGCCGCCGAGCTGGGTGATCCGCTCGGCCACGGCCATCATATGTTCCTGTTCTTCCTTGGCGTGCTCGGCGAACTCCGCCTTGACCCCTTCGCTCGACAGGCCCGTCGCGGTGATCGCGTGCATCGTATAGCGCAGCACACAGACGATCTCGGTAGCCAGCACCGTCTGCAGGATCGCGACCGTCTGTTTCGGGTCGCCCTTGTAGTTGGAGGTCAAGGCGCCGTCGGCGATGTTCTTGCGGGCGCGATCGCGCAGCGACTTCACGTCGGTCAGGAACGGCTTGGCGGCTGGCTTGGGCGTCTTGGGCATGGTCTCTCCATTCGATCAGGGGCGCGCCGCCGGCCCGGCGCCGCTGCGCGAACGCCCGGGTTTCGCCGCGGTCCCCGCCAGGGGCGGTCTCTTCGTGGCGGTCCGCCGCTAGGGCCTCTCGATGATCCCGGGCGGGGGCCGCGACCGCTCGAACGCCTCTGTCAGGCGTCCGATGGCCTCGGTCAAGGCCAGGACTTCCTTCTCGCGCAGTTCGTCGACCTTCTGATGCAGTAGTTCTATCTCGAGTTCCGCCTTGATGTTGACCCCGTGATCGGTCTCGGCGGCTTGGCGGTCGATGTCCTGCTGACGGTTCTGGCTCATCATGATGAAGGGCGCCGCATAGGCCGCCTGGAACGACAGCGCGAGGTTCAGCAGGATGAAGGGATACGGGTCCCACCGTTGCACGAAAGCGGTGATATTGAGGATGATCCAGGCCATCAGCAGGATCGATTGGGCGATGATGAACGGCCACGACCCCATGGTGGCCGCCACGCGGTCGGCGATTCTCTGCCCCGCGGTGAGCCGGCGCTCGCCCGGCGTGGACGCGGCGGCCGCGAGGCGCGCGCCGCGCCGCACCCGCCTCAGTTCGTCCAACAATCGAACCTCGGCGTCGTGGAAACCGGTTTCCATCCTCGCGGCGAGTTCCATGGCGATTCCTCCCAAAAGGCCTAGACCGCCGCCCCTTACGCCCGCTCGAACACCGCCGCCAAGCCCTGGCCGCCGCCGATGCACATGGTCTCCAGGCCGTAGCGGCCGCCCCGGCGCTTCAGCTCGCGCAGGAGGGTGGCGAGGATGCGCCCGCCGGTGGCGCCGATGGGATGGCCCAGCGATATGCCCGAGCCGTTGACGTTGAGCCGGTCGTGGTCGTCCCAGCCCCAGGCCTTCAGCACCGCCAGCACTTGGGGGGCGAAGGCTTCGTTGAGCTCCACCAGGTCGATGTCGTCCCAGCCGAGGCCCGTGCGGGCGAAGAGGCGCGCCACGGCCGGCGCGGGGCCGATTCCCATCCGCGAGGGCTCGCACCCCGCCGCCGCCCAGCCCACCAGCCAGCCCATGGGTTCGAGGTTCAGCGCCGCCAGCTTGTCCTCGGCCACCACCAGGCAGGCGGCGGCGGCATCGTTCTGCTGGCTGGCGTTGCCGGCGGTGACCACGCCGCCCGCCTCCAGGGGTTTGAGGGCGGCCAGGCTCTCGGCCGTGGCGCCCGCCCGCACCCCCTCGTCGCGGGCGAACAGGACCGGCGCGCCGCGCTTCTGGGGCACCGCCACCGGGACCACCTCGTCGTCGAACTTCCCAGCCGCCCAGGCCGCGGCGGCGCGCTGGTGACTGGCGGCGGCGTACTCGTCGCAGGCCTCGCGGGAGACGCCGTAGTCCCGGGCCAGGTTGTCGGCGGTCTCGATCATCCCGGAGATCACCCCGAAGCGCGCGATCGGCTGGGACATCACCCGGCCCCGCGCGAGCCGGTCGTGCAGGGTCACCGAGCCGGCCCGCGCCCCGCCGCGCATGTCGGTGGTGTAGTATTCGGCGTTGCTCATGCTCTCGACGCCCCCGGCGACCACCACCTCGGCGGCGCCGGTCTGGACCATCATCGCCGCGTCGATCACCGCCTGCAGCCCGCTGCCGCAACGCCGGTCGAGCTGGTAGCCCGGGACCTCGATGGGAAAGCCGGCGGCCAGCGCCGACCAGCGCGCGATGCAGGGCGCTTCGCCGCTGGCGTAACCCTGGGCGAAGACGACATCGTCGATCCGCTCCGGATCGAGGCCGGTGCGCTCCACCAGGGCGCGCAGGACGGCCGCCCCCAGCTCCCCGGCGCTCACGGGGGCAAGCGCCCCCAGGAACTTGCCCACCGGGGTGCGGATCGGCGAGACGATGGCGGCGCGTTTCATGGCGGGGACTCCGAGCGAGGGGGGAAGGCGGATCAACTTCAGCATCCGGATCGGCATGTCACTAGCGTACGGACAAATCGGACGTCGCAACTCGGAAGAGAACTCGTGACCCGCCTCCTTCCACTTCCCCCGCGAAAAGCGGGGGTCCAGGCTTTTTTCCGCTGGACTTGAGGGTGGCTCCCGATGCGCCCTCAAAATACCTGGGTCCCCACTTCGTGGGGAAAGCGGGTGTTGCTCAACTCGTCTGGCTGGCTCGCCGTGCTAGGCCGAGAGGAAGTGGTCTCCCGAAGAGAAACGTCAGGGCTGACCGTCCGTGTCGGCCATCCATCAACACCATCGGCGCCACGGCCGCGTCGGCGCGGCTACACCATGGAAGGTGTTCATGGGTCGCCGGGACTTACACCCGGCGATGACGGATGTGGGTCAATCCAGCGTCGTGCGGTAGCGCAGCATGGCGAGCAGGCTGACGACCGTGACGAACACGCCCAGGGCCGCCAGGCTGGGCCACAGCTCCGTGACGCCGTGGCCCTTAAGCAGGGCGCCGCGGACCACGCGCAGGAAGTGGGTCACCGGGATGATCGTCCCCAGGCCCTGGGCCCACACCGGCATGCCCTTGAACGGATAGAGGAAGCCCGAGAGCAGGATCGAGGGCAGGAGGTAGAAGACGGACAACTGCATGGCCTGCAGCTGACTTTTCGCCAGGGTGGAGATCAGGAAGCCGAGCGCCAAGCTGCCGACGATGAACAGCAGGACGCCTATGCTCAGCGCCAGGGCGCCGCCCTGCATCGGCACGTCGAACAGCACGCGCGCCAGAGTCAGGATCACCGCGGTCTGCACCAGGCCGACCACGACATAGGGCGCGAGCTTGCCGGCCATGACCTCGATCGGCCTCACCGGCGTCGCCAGCAGGCTCTCCATGGTGCCGCGCTCCTGTTCGCGGGTGACGGCGAGCGCGGTCATCATCACCAGGGTCATGGAAAGCACGATCCCCAGCAGCCCGGGGACGATGTTGTAGGCGGAGATGTTCTCCGGATTGTAGCGGCGGTGGACCACGATCTCGAAGGGCGGGCCCTGGCCCGGAGCCGCGCCCGCCACGCCCCTCAGGTCCCGGCCGAGCACGTCCGGCGGCAGGCCGGCGACGGCGGCCAGGGCGGCGCCGGTGGCGGTGGGGTCGGCGGCGTCGGCCTCGATCAGGATCTGGGCCTTGTCCCGGCGCACCACCCGGCGGGAGAAGTCCGGCGGGATGGTGACGGTGAACTGGGCGCGGCCGTCGGCCATCATCCGGTCGAGTTCAGCGGGCCCGCGGGCCTGATGCTTGAAGTCGAAATAGCCGGTGGTCTTCAACGCCTCCAGGGTCGAGCGGGCCAGGCGCGACTGGTCCTGCATCAGGACCGCCCCCGGCAAATGCTTGGGATCGCTGTTGATGGCATAGCCGAAGAGCAGCAGCTGGATGACCGGCATCACCAGCATCATGGCGTAGGTCAGCCGGTC
Source organism: Caulobacterales bacterium (assembly GCA_038323535.1). GTDB lineage: Bacteria > Pseudomonadota > Alphaproteobacteria > Caulobacterales > Caulobacteraceae > Acaudatibacter. Next base: position 22,507 of record JBBQGZ010000008.1, on the reverse strand, counting down.
CCGGCGCATCTGGGTGAATTCCTTCACCAGCACCGCCGTCACCCGGGCCAGGGAGAAACCGCTCATGCGAAATTGTCCGGCGCCTGGCTCATCAGCTGGATGAACACGTCCTCCAGCGACGGCTCCACCTGTTCCCAGCGGTAGGGAGGCTTGCGCCACGGCGCGACGGCCGCCTCGAGGGCCGCCGGATCCGTTCCCGAGACGTGGATGGAGGGGCCGAACGGCGCCGCCGCCGTGACGCCGGGCTTGCCGGTCAGCTCCCGGGCCAGACTATCCGCCCCCGGCCCCTCGCCCAGCCAGGTCGTCAGATGCGAGGCGGCGACGACCTCCTCAGCCGTGCCTCGCGCGATCAGCCGGCCATAGACGATATAGGCGATGTCGTGGCAGCGCTCGGCCTCGTCCATGTAGTGGGTGGAGACGAGCACGGTCAGGCCCTTGGCCGACAGGCCGTGGATCTGGTCCCAGAACGCGCGCCGGGCCTTGGGGTCGACCCCGGCGGTGGGCTCGTCCAGCAGCAGCAGGCGCGGCTCGTGCAGGATGCAGGCGGCCAGGGCCAGGCGCTGCTTCCAGCCGCCCGAGAGGTCGCCGGCGAGCTGGCCCCGGCGGTCCTTCAGGCCCAGATCCTCCAGCGCGCGGCTCACCCGCTCCTTGCGCTTATCCAATCCGTAGACGCGGGCGATGAAGTCGAGGTTCTCGGCGATGGTCAGGTCGCCGTAGAGGGAGAACCGCTGGGTCATATAGCCGGTCCGGCGCTTGATCGCGGGGGCCTCGGTTCGGAAGTCCAGGCCCAGGACCCGGCCCTCCCCCGCGTCCGGCGTGAGCAGACCGCAGAGCATGCGCAGGTTAGTGGTCTTGCCCGAGCCGTTGGGGCCCAGGAAGCCGGTGATCCGGCCCTCTTCGACCTGGATGGCCACGTCCTGCACCACCCGCTTGTCGCCGAAGCTCTTGCTCAGGCCCGTGACGTCGATGGCCAGGGTCACCGGTTCGCGCCGCCTAAGGGTTCGACGTCGACCGGCAGGCCGGGCGCGAGGCGCGCGCCCTCGGTTGGCCGGGCCTCGATCAGGAAGACGAGCTTTTCGCGGCTGTCGCGGCTGTAGATGACCGGCGGGGTGAATTCCGGCCTGGGGCTGACGTAGCTGACCGTCGCCCGCAGGCCCCGCGCGCAGCCGTCGCAACTAAACCCGACCACCGCCCCGGGGCGATAGCGCTGGACCTCGGCCTCGCGCACATAGAAGCGCAGCTTGACCTCGTCGTCGGGCAGGAGGGCGATCACCGGCTGGTTGGCCGCCGCCCATTCGCCGGCCTGATAGAAGACCGTCTCGATCCGGCCCGCGGCCGGCGCGCGCGGTGCGAGCTGCTCTAGCCGGCTCGCCTGTTCGGCCAGGGCGGCCCGCGCCTCGCCGGCCCCCGCGCGGGACGCGGCGATGTCCACCCCCTGGGCCTGGGCGGCGCGGGCGGCGGCCTGGCGCTGAGCCGTCGCGCTCCGCAGATTGGCGCGGGCCTGATCGAGTTCCCGGGGCACGGCGGCGGCGGGGTTGGCGCGGGCCAGGGACTGCTGGCGGTTCAGTTCGACCCGGGCCTCCGCTTCCGCCGCGCGGGCGGCATCGGCGCTGGCCCGGGCCTGGGCGGCGCGGGCGGCGGCGGCGCCGACCTGGCTGAGCGATTGGGCGAGCCGGGCCTGGGCCTGGCCCCGGACCGCGCTGAGGGTCGCGGGGTCCATGGTGAAGAGCGCCGCGCCCGCCGCGACCCGCTGGCCCTCCGCCACGAAGACGCGGGCGACCGTCCCCGCGCCCGGCGAGGAGAGATAGAGCACGTCGCCCTCGACGTAGCCCGGCAAAGTGGGCGGCCCGCCGTGGGGGCGAAGCCAGGCCCACCAGGCGCCCGCGCCGATGGCGGCCACCGCGGCCAGGGCCAGGACGATCTTGACGGCAGGCTTCATCGCGGCGTCTCCTTCAGATCCGCATCCGTCCAACCGCCGCCCAGGGCCTTGAAGAGGGCGACCGCGTCCTGGGCGGAAGCTTCCGCGCTCTGGGCCAGGGCGTCGCGGGCCTCGACGACGGCGGCCTGGGCGGTCAGCACCGGGCCGTAGTTGGCCAGTCCGGCGCGATAGCGGTCATTGGCCACCGCGACGGCGGCGACCGCTGCCTGGGCCGAGCGGGCCAAGTCGGAATGGCGGGCATTCTCCGCGTCGGCGCGGGAGAGCGCATCTTCGACGTCGCGCAAGGCGACGAGCACCGACTGGCGGTAGGCCGCCAACGCCTCGCCCTGGCGCGCGCCCGCGACGCGGATCTCGGCTCGGGTGCGCCCGCCGTCCAGGATCGGCCAGTCCAGGCCGACGCCGGCGGTGAGGTTGCGGCTCCCCCAGGTCACGAGGTTCGAAAGGCTGGTGGAGACCAGGGTCGGCTGAGCGGTCAGGCTGAAACGCGGGTAGAGCTTCGCGGTCGCCACGCCGATGTCGGCGCTGGCGGCGGCGAGGCGCCGTTCGGCGGCGCGGATATCGGGCCGCCAGCGCAGCAGATCCGACGGCAGGCCGAGCGGCGGCAGGGGCGCGGCGGCGGGCTGGCGCGCGTCCGGGATGAGTTCGGCGATCAGGCGCTCGGGCGCCTCGCCGACCAGGACTCCCAGGGCGTGAATTTGCGCCCTGGCCTGGCCCCGCAGCGGCGGGATGGCGGCGGCGGTCCTGTCCATCAGGGCGCGCTGCTGGTCGACCTCGAAACGGCTGGTGAAGCCGGCCACGGCCCGCGCCTGCGCGATCGCCAGAAGGCCGCGCTGGCGATCCACTTCGTCGGCGGCGATGCGGGCGCGCGCCTGCAGGGCTCGCAGGGCGAGGTAGGCGCTGGCGGTCTCGCCGGCGAGGGAGACGTCGAGGTCGCGCGCGCTCCATGCCTGCGCCCGGGTGCGCGCCTTGGCCGCCTCGACTCCGCGCCGGACTCCCCCGAAGAGGTCGATCTCCCAGGAGGCGTCGAACCCCAGGCGATACTCCTCGAACCGCGCGCCGGGCAGGCCGAACGGCGTCTGCCCGCCTCCGGCGCCCGGCGGGATTGGGATGGCGTTCTCGCTGATCCGGTTTTCGCTCGCCTGGGCCTGGGCCGAGACCCGAGGCGCGGAGCCCGCGCCGGCGACGGCCTCCTGCGCCCGCGCCTCGGTAATCCGCGCCCGGGCCTGCTCCAGGTCGAGGTTTTGCGTAAGCGCCCGTTCGACCAGGCGGGTGAGGGTGGGATCCTCGAACCGCGTCCACCAGGCGCCAAGGTCCGCCGCGTCGCCCCGCGATGCGGCCTCCGCATAGGCCGGCGGGGTCGTCACGACCGGCGCCCGGTAGTCGGGGCCGACGGCGGCGCAGGCGGCCGCGAACACCGCGGGGGCTGTAAAGAAAAGCCGCTTCATCGCCCCGTCTCCACCAGCATCCCGCCCAGCACCGTGGCGGCGTGCTGTCGCGCCAGGGCCTTCAGGTCGATCGGCTCGGCCCCGATCGGCTCGAACGTCTCGCGCCATAGCAATCCCATGAGCATGGGGCCGATCAGGGAAAAGGCGTGGAAGCGCGGCCGGCCCGGCTTGATCTCTCCTCGCGCCTGGGCCTCGGCGATGAGGTCGGAAACCAGGCCTGCGGCGCCCGAAACGATCTGGTCATGCCAGACCCGCGCCAGTTGGGGGAAGTTGCGCGACTCGCCGATGATCATCTTGGCCACGGCCGGCAAGCGGGTGGTCGTCGCCGCCTCCGCGATCCGCTCCAGAAGCAGCGGGGCCAGGGCCGCGAACGGGCCCCGGTAGGCGCGCGCCATCGCGCGAAGGTCGGCGAAATTCGGCGCGATCGCTTCGCCCACCACGGCCCGGAACAGGGCGTCCTTGTCCGGGAAATAGAGATAGAGGGCGGCCTTCGAGACGCCGGCCCGGCGGGCGATGTCCTCCAACCGCGCCGCCGCGAAGCCCCGCTCGGCGAACACCTCCAGCGCCGCGGCGATGATCTCGGCCGGCCGCGCGGTCTTGCGGCGCCTGAACCGGGGCTCCCGATCGTCCGCCATGACCGCCTGCTGACTCACAGGTCATCAATAACTGACCGATAGGTCATTTACAAGCTTGCTCAACAAAGCGGGTCCCGGAGCGCGGGCGTCTCGCCCGCGTCACCTCCGCTCAATCAGCCCATCCGCGGGCTGGAAGCCCGCGCTCCGGCTCGCATCCGATTGCCGTGCCGTGCGACCGCATGTCCCTTGCCGAGGGGCCGAAATCAGGCGATCCTCGCCGGCGTGGACGGCTCTTGGCGGTCGTTCCGCCCTTGGGGGGAAGTCCGTGCAACCGACCACGCTTTCGCAACGCGCCCTGCGCGTAGCCTTGACGACGCTTCTGCTGGCGTCGGGAGGCATAGCCAGCGCGGCCGGTCCCGCGCCCTATATGGCCCCGATCGCCGGCGTCACTGCTTCCGCGCCAGCCGAAACGGCGACTGAGGACGTCCTGGCGCTGAACGCCGGCATGTTCGACCTATACGGAGCTGCGGCGAAGGTCTTTCAGAAAAACATCCTGGCCCAGCATCCGGTGATCCTGGGCCTGTTCTCGGGGGCGGGCGGACGCTTCATCCTCTATCGGCCCGGCATGGCCCCGCTCGAGGCGCCGCCGGTGCCAATCAGCTACCAGCTTCTCAAATCGGTCGGGCACAGCACCATGGCCTTGGCCGAGGTCGTGGCGCCTTATCTCGACAACCCGTCGAACCGATCCTGGCGCGGGGCCTTGGCGGCCTATCGCAGCCGCATGCGCTCGGCCCTGGAGGGTGTGGAGGCGACCGACATGCCGGCCGACTGGCGCGCCAACAGCCGCGTGATCCTTAAGAACAACATCGCCTTCATGGACGCGTGCGAGGCCAAAGGCGCCATCTCCCAGGCCGATCTGGAGGCCTTCGCCAAACGCCAGGCCCCTTTGCTCAAGAAAAACATCGCCTGGGCGGCCCAGACCCAGGTCGGCCACTGGATGGAGGTCATCGGTGGCTGGAAAAAGCTACTGGGAAGCGATTGGGACCAGACCTACGGTGCAAGCAATACGATCTATGTCGCCCGGCAGAACAATGTTCTCTACAGCGTTCTGGCGCAGTTTTTCGGCCCCGAGGCCCTCAACAGCCGCCTGCTGCTGATCGAGACGGTCTCCTTCACCACCACGACGGAGGATATGCTCGAATCCCTGACCCGGATCATCGCCGACCGCTCGGTCGGCGCGGTCTTCTTCGGCAACTACTATCTGATGGACTATGAGCTGATGGGCGGCGACGCCCGCGCCGCCATCGTCGCCCAAAGCACCAAGATGGGAAGGACGCCGTTCCTGCCGCCTGTCTCGCCCTTCGGCTCCCACCAGTGGCCGATGCTGGTGACGCCGGGAGACGGCGGCGGCTCGCTCGCCCAGCTGCCGTGAACCTCAATACGATCACCACCGTCCGGCGGCCCGCGAGCCCCGACGAGGTCACCGACTGGCCAGGCGGACATGCCTGGCTCGCCGGCGGGACCTGGCTCTTCTCGCAACCCCAGTTCGCGACCGACTCCCTGGTCGATCTCGACGGGTTCGATTGGCCGGCGCTCGAGGCCTCGCCCGACGGGCTCGGCATCGCGGCGACCTGCCGCATCGCCGAACTTTACCGCTTCGCCCCGCCAGCGGAGTGGGCGGCCGCCCCGCTGCTGAGGGCGTGCTGCAATTCCCTCCTCGCCTCGTTCAAGATCTGGAACATGGCCACCGTCGGCGGCAATCTCTGCATGTCCCTGCCGGCCGGGGCGATGATCGCCCTGGTCACGGCCCTGGAGGGGACCCTCACCCTCTGGCCGCGAGGCGCGCCGGCGCGCGAAATGCCGGCCATGGACTTCGTCACCGGAAACCACGCCAATGTGCTTCGCCCGGGCGAACTACTGCGCGGGATCCGCCTGCCGGCCTCAGCCCTCGTCAAGCGCGCCACGTTTCGACAAGCCTCGCTGACCCATCTCGGCCGCTCCGCCGCCCTGATCATCGGGACCCGGAGCGCTGAGGCCGACGACCTGCTGCTGACCATCACCGCGGCGACGCCCAGGCCCGTCCAGCTGCGCTTCGCGCCCGCGCCGTCCGCGCGGGTCCTGCGCGAGGCCCTCGACGCCGGGATTCCGGCCGACGGCTATTTCGATGACGTGCATGGGTCCGCATCCTACAAGCGCCAGCTCACCTACTATTTCGCCGAGGAAATCCGCGCCGAGTTGGCGGCCACCGGAGCGGGCGCATGAACGAAGTCCCCCGCAACCTGGGCGCCGTCGCCGCCGGCGGCCGCGCCTTCGATGTCAACGGCCGCGCCTTTGTCGGGACACCCGGGCCCGGCCAGTGCCTGCGCACCTTCTTGCGCGAACAGGGGTGCCTGGGGGTGAAGAAGGGGTGCGACGCGGGAGACTGCGGCGCCTGCACGGTGTGGCTGGACGGCGTGCCGGTGCACTCCTGCCTGGTCCCAGCCTTCCGCGCCGCCGGCCGGCCCGTCACCACCGTCGAAGGCCTCGCCGGGGGCGAGGGCCTGCACCCGATGCAGCGCGCCTTCCACGACGCCCAGGCGTTCCAGTGCGGCTTCTGCGCGGCGGGGATGATCATGACCGCCGCCGCCCTCGATGCCGGCCAGCGGGCCGACCTGCCCCATGCCCTGAAGGGCAACCTCTGCCGCTGCACCGGCTATCGCGCCATCGGCGATGCGCTGAACGGCGTCGTCGTCGCCGAAGACGATGTCGCGGGCAAGGCTTGCGGCGCCAGCCTGCGCAACCCGTTCAGCGAGGCGATCATCACCGGAGCGGCCCGCTACACCCTGGATGTGGCGATGCAGGGCCTGCTGCACCTGAAAGTCCTGCGCTCGCCCCACGCCCATGCGCGGATCCTTGCGATCGGGCGCGAGCGGGCGGCGGCGGTTCCGGGCGTGGCCGCCATCTTCACCTGGGAGGACGTTCCCCGGCGGCTCTACAGCACCGCCACCCACGAGGATCATCTCGTCGATCCGGACGACACCTACATGCTCGACGACGTGGTCCGGTTCGTCGGCCAGCGGGTCGCCGCGGTCGCCGCCGAGACCGAAGCCGCCGCCGAGGCGGCCTGCCGGCTGCTCGAGGTCGAATACGAGATCCTGCCAGCCGTGTTCGACCCGGAGGCGGCCATGGCGCCGGGCGCGCCGATCCTGCACGACAAGGGCCTTTCCAGCTACGGGAACGTCTATGTCGACATCCACGGCGAGGTCGGGTCGGTGTCCGAGGGATTCGCCGCCGCCGACGCGGTCCACGAGAAGACCTATTCGACCTCCCGGGTGCAGCACGCGCACCTCGAGACCCACGGCTCGATCGCCTGGACCGACGCCGAGGGCCGCATCCATGTCCGCACCTCCTCCCAGGCGCCGTTCATCGCCAAGCAGAAGCTCTGCCATCTGTTCGGGCTGCGCGCCGGCGACGTCCATGTGTTCACCGAGCGGGTCGGCGGGGGGTTTGGGGGGAAGCAGGAGGTGCTTTCGGAGGATTTGTGCGTGCTCGCCGCGGTGAAAACGGGGAGGCCGGTTCAGTGGGAGCTGACGCGCGAGGAACAGTTCGTCGGCGCGACCACCCGCCACCCGATGACCACCAAGGTCAAGCTCGGCGCTCGGCGGGACGGGACCCTCACCGCCATCCAGCTGCATGTGGTGTCCAACACCGGCGCCTACGGCGGCCACGCCGGCGAGACCCTCGCGGCCTCGCTGGGCGGCCCCCTGACCGCCTATCGCTGCGCCAACAAGAAGGCTGACGGCTACGCCGTCTACACCAACATGACCCCGGCGGGCGGTTTCCGCGGCTATGGCGCCTCCCAGACCACCTTCGCCATCGAGTGCGCGATGGACGATCTGGCCAAAACGTTGGGGCTCGACCCGTTCGAGATTCGGCGCCGCAACATGATCCGGCCGGGCGACTGGATGGAGTCGGTGTGGAGCGACCCCTCGGACGTCGATTTCGGCAGCTACGGGCTCGACCAGTGCATGGACTTGGTGGAGACAGCGTTGGCGAGCGGCCGCGGCGCCGCGAAGCCCGACGGCGATCATTGGGTCGAGGGGACGGGCTGCGCCCTGGCGATGCTGGAGTGCGGCCCGCCCACCGAACACCGCTCCGGGGCGGAGATGCGGCTCGAGGCGGACGGCGGCTATCACCTCGCGGTCGGGTCGACGGAGATGGGCAACGGCTCGGTCACTTCGCACCGGCAGATCGCCGCCGGAGTGCTTGGCTCGCCGGCGGAGCGAGTGGCGATCGTTAACGCCGACACCGACCTGACGCCCTATGACACGGGGACCTTCGCCAGCACCGGCACCGTCGTCGCCGGAAAGGCCGTGGCGCTGGCGGCGGCGGCGCTGCGCGACAACATCCTCGAATACGCCAGCCGCCACACCGGATCGCCGCTCGCCGAATGCCGACTCGAGGACGGCGCGGTCGTATGCGCAGGGCAGCGGATCACCCTGCCCGACCTGCACGCAGCCGGCGTGGCCGAGGGTCACCGGTTCGAGGCCCGGCGCAAGGCCTATCTGTCGCCCAGAACGGTGGCCTTCAACGTCCACGGCGTCCGCCTGGCGGTGCACCGGGTCACCGCGGAGATCCGGCTCCTGCACAGCGTGCACGCCGCCGACATCGGGCGGCTGATCAATCCGATGCAGTGCCGCGGCCAGATCGACGGCGCGATCGCCATGGGGATCGGCTGGGCCCTGACCGAAAAAATGGTCCACGACGACAACGGGGTGATGGTCAATCCGAGCCTGCGCAACTATCGGATTCCCGCCTTCGCCGACGTCCCGCGCAGCGAGGTCTTCTTCGCCGACACCTATGACCGCATCGGGCCGATGGGCGCCAAGTCCCAGGGCGAGTGCGCCGTCAACCCGGTCGCCCCGGCCATCGCCAACGCCGTCGCCGCTGCCACGGGCGGGCGTTTCGCCCACCTTCCGCTGACCCCCGACCGCATCTTCGGCGAACTGGGCCCGCGCCCGTGACGGAGCCGGCGCCGGCGGTCGCTTCGCTGGTCACCATCGTCACCCAGACCCGCGTCCGCGAGGGCCACGCCGAGGAATTCGGCCGCTGGCAGGCCACGATCAGCGCGGCGGCGGCTGAATTTCCCGGTTTCATCGAACAGACCGTCATGCCACCCAATCCGCCGTCGCAGGCCGACTGGGTAATCCTGCAGCGTTTCGCGAGCGGCGGGGACGCGGCGGCCTGGCTCCATTCCGACCGCCGCCTCGCCCTGGCGCAAGACGCCTTGCCCATGCTGATCGGGCGCGACGACGTCCACCTGGTGCGCGACAGCGGGCCCGGCGTCTTGCCGGCGCCGGTCTCGGCGGTGATCTCGACCCGGATCAAGGCCGGACAGGAGGGCGCCTATCGCGAATGGGAGCAGAGGATCGCGGCGGCCCAGGCCAAGTCCCCCGGCTTCCAGGGCTACCGCTTCGAGCCGCCGATTCCCGGGGTGCAGGACGACTGGCTGGCGATCCTTCGCTTCGACACGGAGGGCCATCTGCAAGCGTGGCTCGACTCCCCGGCGCGGGCCAAGCTGCTGCAAGAGGCCGAGGCGTTCACCGAGGAATATCACGCCCGGGTGGTGCGCACCGGCTTCGAACAGTGGTTCGCGACGGGCGCCAATCCGGCCTCCGCTCCCCCGGCCTGGAAGCAGAACATGCTCGTCCTGCTGCTGCTCTATCCGGTGGTCTTCCTGTTCGGCCTCTTGGTGCAGAACCCCCTGCTGATCAAGGGGGCGAAGCTGCCATTCTGGCTCGCCCTTTTCATCGGAAATGTGGTCAGCGTCCTGCTGCTCACCGTCCTGGTCCCGCGCGCGAGCCGCGCCCTTGGCTGGTGGCTGAACCCCCCGCCCGGGAAGGCGGGGACGGCAAGCCTCGCCGGCGCCGCGCTTGTGATCGGCCTCTACGCCGCGTCGATGTACATTTTCTCGAGGCTGTCATGAACCGGAGGGCAAGATGACGAGAACCATGGACGAACGGTACGGGTGCGCCGGAGGCGAAGGTTATCCGGGGGTTCCGCGCCGCCGTTTCCTCGCCGCGGGCGGCGCCTTGGTGGCGGCAGGCTCCCTGGCCCGCGCGCCCACCGCCAGGGCCCAGACGGGCTTGAGTCCCGACGCCGCGCTGGAGCGCCTGATGGCCGGAAACGCGCGGTTCGCCCGCAACGGCCTAACGTCGTTCCAGGAGGACCTCGATATCCTCAAGGCGGGGAACGTCGCCAAGCAGGAGCCGTTCGCCGCTGTGCTCTCCTGCGCCGATTCCCGCGTGCCGGTGGAGCTGGTGTTCGACCAGAGCCTCGGCCATGTGTTCGTCGCCCGCGTGGCCGGCAATGTCGCCACCACCGAAATCATCGCCACCCTGGAATACGGCGCCGCCGTCCTGGGCACGCGTGTGATCATGGTTCTAGGCCACCAGGGCTGCGGCGCGGTGAAGGCCGCGATCGCCGGCAAGGCCGTCCCGGGACAGATCAGCGCGCTCTACCGGCCGCTGCGCCCCGCCGTCGAGCGCGCCGGCGCCGACGTTGACGCGGTCGCCAAGGCCAACGCCCAGATCCAGGCGGGCCTGCTGGCGACATCCTCGCCCGTATTGGCCGACCTGATCAAACAGGGGAGCCTGAAGGTGGTGGCGGCCTACTACGATCTTTCGACGGGAAAGGTCACCGTACTGGGGTGACGTGAGGCCGCGCTAAGCAGGCTTGTCGAGGGTCGCCTTTTGGAAGATGCGCCCCCTCCGTCACGGCGCGAGAGAGCGCCGCGCCACCTCCCCCGTGCTTCTTCACGGGGGAGGGGGACCCCGAAGGGGTGGAGGGGGCGCAAGGCGGCGTCCCGGGCCATCCGTTAGAAGCCCAAGGGACCTCTGCTTAGTTAGGGGGCGGGTTCGCGCAATCGATAACGCTGGATCTTGCCGGTCGGGGTCCGGGGCAGATCGGCGACGAAGGCGATCGCGCGGGGGTATTTGTAGGGGGCGATGGCGGACTTGACGAAGTCCTGCAGCTCTCGGGCCAGGGCCGCCTCGTCTCGGGCCGGCGCGCGCAATACCACGAAGGCCTTGGCGATGTGGCCCCGTTCCGGGTCGGGATGGGCGGCCACCGCGCACTCCGCCACCGCCGGGTGGGCCAGCAGGGCCGCCTCGACCTCCGGCGCGGCGATGTTGTAGCCGCTGGAGACGATCATGTCGTCGGCCCGGGCGACGAACCAGAAATACCCGTCCTCGTCCCGGCGAAACGTGTCGCCGGTGATGTTCCAGCCATCCTGAACGTAGGCCCTCTGGCGCGGATCGTCGAGATATCGGCATCCCGTGGGCCCGCGCACCGCCAATCGGCCGGCCTCGCCGACGGGAAGCTCGCGGCCTTCGTCGTCCAGGATCGCCGCCCGGTAGCCGGGCGCCGGCTTGCCGGTCGCGCCTGGGCGGATGTCGTCGCCGGCGGCGGAGATGAAGATGTGCATCATCTCGGTGGCCCCGATCCCGTCGATCAACCGCACGCCCGTGCGGTCGAACCAGGCGTCCGAGGTCGCCTTGTCGAGCCCTTCACCGGCCGAAACACAGAGCCGCAGGGACCCGGTGTCGAAGTTCGCGGGTAGCCCGAGCATCTGGCGGTATCCGGTCGGCGCGGCGAAGAGGACGCTGACGCGGTGATGCTCGATGCGCCTCAGCACCGCCTCGGGGCCCGTCTCGGCGAGGAAGCTGGCGGCGGCCCCGAAGCGCAGCGGAAAGACCAGGCCGCCGCCCAGGCCATAGGTGAACGCCAGCGGCGGGGTGGCCAGGAAGACGTCGTCCGCCCTGGGCCTCAGCAGATGGCGCGCGAAGGTGTCGGCCATGGCCAGGATGTCGCGGTGGAAATGGACGCAGGCCTTGGGCTCGCCCGTGGCGCCCGAGGTGAAGGCGAGAAGGGCCGGATCGTCGCGGTGGGTGCGGACGGTTTCGAAGTCGATGGCGGCGCGCTCCGCCAGGCGCTCGAACCGGCTGAAGGTGACGATGCGCGGGGCCGGGTCCCGGTTTCGAGCCGCGGCCTCCAGATCGGCCGCCAGGGCGTCGGCGGTGATGGCGATATCCACCCGGGCCTTTTCGAGGATGGCGGCCAGCTCGACGGCCCGCAGCATGGGCATGGTGGTCACGACGATCCCGCCGGCCTTGAGCACCGCCAGCCAGGAGGCTGCGAGCACGGCGGAGTTGGCCGCCCTGAGCAGCACTCGGCCCCCGGGGCGCAGCCCCAGGTCGTCGCGGAGCACCCCCGCCATGCGGTTGGCGGCCTGGGTCAGGCGCCGATAGGTCCACGCGCCCTCGTCGGTGAGGATGGCGGCCCGCTCGCCCCATCCGCGCCCGATCGCTTCGTCCGCGAGCGCCCCGGCGGCGTTGAGGCAATCGGGATACCGAAGCTCCGGAAGATCGAAGAGAAATTGCGGCTGATCCTCGAGCGGCGGCAGATGATCGCGCACGAAGGTGTCGATGTGCGCCGTCCAGGGGTGGGAGCCGGGGGCCGCCGGGCCGCGTGGCGGTATCTTGGACATGGCGCCTGTTGACCGCCTAAGATTGGCCGCACGGAGCTTGCCCAGGGCGGCCGACGAGCGAAACGGCGATATCATATGACGCGGCTTTGGGACATTTCGCAGCTCTTGCGCCCGGGGATTCCCGTCTGGCCGGGCGACACGGCCTTTCAGGCGGGGCCGAACTGGGTTCTCGCTCCGGGCTGCCCGGTCAATGTGGCGAAACTGACCCTCTCGCCCCATACCGGCGCCCACGCCGACGCGCCCCTCCACTATGATCCGGGCGGCGGCGCGGTCGATGGGCTCGACCTGGACCGCTATCTGGGGCCGTGTCGGGTGGTCGATGCGCGCCATGCCGACGGCCTCGTCCGCCCCCGGGACATCGCCGGCGCGCTGGAGGATTGCCCGCCGCGCGTCCTGATGCGGACCTATGCGTGCTTTCCCGCCGATGCCTGGGTCTCCGACTTCACCGCCGCCTCGGCCGAGCTGATCGACGACCTCGCCGATCGCGGCGTGATCCTGGTCGGCCTCGACTCGCCGTCGATGGATCCGGAAGCCTCCAAGGACTTGCCGGCCCACAACGCCATCCGGCGGCGCGGCCTGTCGATCCTCGAAGGCCTGGTGCTCGACGACGTCCCGTTCGGCGACTACGAACTCATCGCCTTGCCCCTGCGGCTCGCCGGGCTCGACGCCTCGCCCGTGCGGGCGGTGCTGCGAGAGTTGAAACCATGAGCGCGCCGACCCGCGAAGACCTCGCCCGGCTGGACGCCGCCGATCCATTGGCGGGCCTACGGGACGCCTTCGATCTGCCGAAGGGGGTGATCTATCTCGACGGCAATTCCCTGGGCGCCTTGCCCAAGGCGACGGCCGCGCGGGTGGCTGACGTGGTCAGTCGTCAGTGGGGCGAGGGCCTCATCCGCAGCTGGAACACCAACGGCTGGATCGAAGCGCCTACGCGCGTCGGGGCCAAGATCGCCGCCCTGATCGGGGCCGCTCCACACGAGGTGGTCGTGGCCGACTCCACCTCGGTCAATCTGTTCAAGCTGGCGGTCGGCGCCCTCGCCCTCCGCCCCGGCCGCACTACGATCCTGACCGAGGGCGGCAACTTTCCCACCGACCTCTACGTGCTTCAGGGCGTCGAGGCCCTGTTCCGTGGCGCGGTGAGATTGAAGGCGGTCGCTGCCGACGACCTGCCGGGCGCGATCGACGCCGATGTGGCGGCCGTGGTGCTCACCCACGTCCACTACAAGTCTTCGTTGCGATGGCCGATGGCCAGGATCACCCGCCTGACCCATGATCATGGCGCGCTGTCGATCTGGGACCTGAGCCACAGCGCCGGGGCCTTGGCGGTCGACCTGAACGGCGCCGGCGCGGACCTCGCCGTCGGCTGCGGCTATAAATATTTGAACGGCGGCCCGGGGGCGCCGGCCTTCGTCTTCGTCGCCGAGCGTCATCAGGCCGCCCTGCGCTCGCCCCTGTCGGGCTGGATGGGTCATGCCGAGCCCTTCGCCTTCAATGACGATTACGTCCCCGCCCCCGGGATTCGCCGCCAACTGTGCGGCACCCCGGCCATTCTCGGCCTGGCCGCGCTGGAAGCGGGGGTGGACCTGTTCGCCGCGGTCGACATGACAGCGCTGGAAGCGAAGGCCGTGGCGCTCGGCGACCGGTTCATCGACCTCGTGGAGGCTCGGTGCGGTTTCGCCGGAATGAGGCTGGCCAGCCCGCGCGAGGCGGCGGCGCGCGGTTCTCACGTCGCCTTCGCCCACCGCCAAGGCTACGCGATCATGCAGGCCCTGATCGCCCGCGGTGTGATCGGCGACTTCCGCGCCCCCGATCTCCTCAGGTTCGGATTCGCTCCGCTCTATCTGCGCTTCGTCGATCTGTGGGACGCGGTGGAAGTTCTGCGCGACGTCTTCGAAAGCCGCGACTACGAGCACGAACGCTTCGGCGTCGTTTCGGCGGTGACCTGACGGGGGGCGGGGCGTGGAAATTCGGATCCTTAGCGGGGCGGGCGTTCGAACCCTCCTGCCGATGGGAGACTGCATCGACTTGATGACGACGACGATGATCGCCGTCTCCCAGGGGCGCGCGCTCATCCCGTTGCGATCCGTTCTCGCTCTGCCGGGCGCGAAGGGCCTGATGGGAAACATGCCAGGCTATCTGGCCGAGCCGGAGTGTTTCGGGGTCAAGCTGGTCAGCATTTTCCCGGGCAATCCCGCCGCCGGCTATTCCTCCCACCTGGGCCTGGTCGTGCTGTTCGAGCCCGAGCACGGCCGGCCCGTCGCCTTGCTCGACGCCGCGGCGATCACGGCCATCCGCACCGCCGCGGTCAGCGGCCTGGCGACCCGCCTGCTGGCCCGCGAGGACGCCGGCGACCTCGCCATCCTGGGCGCGGGCGAACAGGCTCGGAGCCATCTGGAGGCCATGCTGCTCGTCCGGCCCATCCGCCGGGTGCGGGTCTGGTCACGGACGCGCGAGAGCGCCGAAGCCTTTGCCCGATCGCAGGGCGAGCGCCACGGCCTCGACATCGAGCCGGCGGCGAGCGCGCGGGACGCCGTGGCGGGCGCTGACATCATCTGCACCGTCTCGAGCGCGCGCGAACCCATTTTGCTGGGTGACTGGATCGCGCCTGGTAGTCACCTGAACATCGTCGGGGCCAGCTTGGCGGCCGCCGCCGAGATCGACACCGACGCGGTGGTGAAGTCGCGCTTCTTCGTCGACTATCGCCCTTCGACCTTGAGCGAGGGGGGCGAATATCGGCGCGCGCTCGCGGCCGGCGCCATCACCGAGGCCCACATCCTGGGCGAGATCGGCGAGGTCGCCGCCGGCGCCAAGGCCGGCCGGCGAGCCGCCGACGACATCACCCTCTTCAAGTCCCTGGGCGTCGCGGCCGAGGATCTGGCCTGCGCCCACTTCGTCCTGCAAAAGGCCCGCGCCGCCGGCCTCGGCCAGACGGTGGAGTTCTAGCGAGAGCATCGGTCGCCGCTGTTGAATCACTTTGTTCGATCCTCCCTCACCGTCACCCCGGACGGCAGCGAAGCGAAGCGCAGCGACGATCCGGGGTCCAGGGGGCCGGGCAAGCCGTTTGCCGTGGCGGGCGTTTCGCCCGGTCAACTGGATCCCGGCTCTCTGCTCCGCTTCGCTCCGCGGCGGCCGGGATGACGGTGATTGTTGGCGGGCAGCAGGTGGATCATCTCCACCGCCAAACGCTCTAGCCGACGCCCCTCGCCAGCGCCTCGGCGATCTGGAGGTTCTCCCGGTCGCGGCCGATCGAGGCGGCGGCGACCAGGCGGCCGGCCTTGAAATAGCGCGCCGTGGCGTCATGGGCGTCGAGGTCGCCGTCGATCTCGACCGCGTCCCAGTCCGGCGCGTGCCCGCTGTAGCGGAAGGCGAGGTCGTAGTGGTTGCTCCAGAAGAACGGCGCCGCCGACAGCGCGGCGTTTTCGCCCAGCATGTTTCGCGCCGCGATCTGACCCTGGCGTTCGGCGCTGACCCAATGCTCGGTCCGGATTCTGTCGCCGGTCAGCGGGTCGGGATAACGGGCAATGTCCCCCGCCGCATAGACGCCCGGCGCGCTCGTCCGCATGCCGCGATCCACGATCACGCCGTTGTCCACGGTCAAGCCGGCGCCCTCGGCAAGCTGCGTCCGGGGGCGTACCCCGACGCCGAGGACCACCAGGGCGGCCTCGATCTTTGCCCCACCGGCCAGGGACAGGCGCTCGCCGTCGAAGGACTCCACCGACTGGCCGAGATGAAAGTGGACCCTCTTTTCTTCATGCAAGGCGCGGACGAACCGGCCGAGCTGGGGTCCCATCACCCGCTCCAGGGGTATGGCTTCGGGGGCGACGACGTGGACCTCCAGCCCTCGCGCCCGCAGGGAGGCGGCGACCTCGAGCCCGATGAAGCTGGCGCCCACCACCGCGACGGCCCGGGCCCCCGCCGCGGCGGCGATGATCGCCCGGGCGTCGGCCAGAGTGCGCAGCAAATGGACGTTGGGCCGTTCGAACCCCGGCCCCCTCAAACGAATGGGTTCGGCCCCGGTGGCGAGCAGCAGGGCGTCGTAGCCGAAGCGCTCGCCGGAGCTCGCCACCGCCTCGCGCGCGGCCGTGTCGATCCGCGCCACCTCGACGCCGAGGCGCAGGTCGATGGCGTGTTCGGCGTAGAAGGCTTCGGGCTTCAGCGGGATCCAGTCCTCGGGCGCGGTTCCGGCCAAATAGTCCTTGGAGAGGTTCGGCCGGTCGACCGGCGGGGCGGGATCGGCGCTGATCAGGGTCAGGGCCCCGCCATAGCCGCGCCGGCGCAGCATTTCGGCGGCGGCGAAGCCGGCGGCCCCGCCGCCGACGACGACGACGCGGGCGGGGTGGGCGGCGGTGGGAGCGGGCGCGGCCGGCGCCGGGCCCGAGCGTTCGCGCACGAAGGCCCGCCCCTCTTCCACCTCGACCTTCCAGCGATCCAGGGGGTCGAAAGCCGGGGCGGACAGGGCCTCGCCGCTGCGCAGGTCGAAACAGGCGTGGTGCCAGGGGGCAGCGGACGGTGTCGCCCACCACCAGCCCCTCGCCCAACGGCCCGCCATAGTGGGTGCAGGCGCCGCCGACCGCGAACAGCCCGTCCGGCCGGCGGATCACCAGCACGGGCTCGCCGCCTACGTGACCCAGCAGCGCGCCGGTGAGCGGCACCTCGGCCAGCGGGACGCCCTGGCTGAGATCAGGGCCTGCGGGCTGGGCTTGGGATGTATCCATGGGGTGGTCCTCCGGATAGTCGCCGGTGCCGTGCGCGTAGCGTCGATGGTTGGATGGCGCAAGCACGCGGACGTTCCCGGGAGGAGTGACGCCTGATAGCCGCTTCCGACGCCAAGCGGTCGTCGCGCTAGCAGGCGGGCCAGAGTCCGGAGTACCCTGGCCGTATGGCGGCTTCGGCGAATTATGTGACGTGAACGAATGGACGACGCATTGCGCCTTCACTGTTATGCCCGCCGAGAGTGCATGGCGCGGGGACGTAAATGGTCGGATGCTTACGCTCCTCTAGTCGCCGAAGATCGAGACCGGGCGGGTTACAGCTACACCGACGAAGCCTATGGTATCTTCCCGCGCTATAACGTGGATTACGCAGTGCTTGACGCGGTTGAGAGATTCGATCCCGATGCTTTACCAGACCTTGAGACGCTGCGCACATCACTGGTGGAATCCGCACGCATCGGGGCCACAGATTTGCTCAACCCGATCGGCAACGCGATTGAGTTGCAGGCAATGGCGGACGAGCGCAAATATCTAGCGCGCACTTTTGCGGAGATTAAGCCAAGGGAGCTTCTGGACGAACCCAAATTGTATTATCGCCGAATTCTCACAGCTATCGAAGTCGACAATATCAGAGAGAGACTTAGGGTGACTTGGGGAATCACCTCGGATTACTGGTTTCCGCTCGGGGAGAAAACGCATCCTTCCCTCGAGGCGTTCGATTTACAGGAGATTGGCGAGGCTGATCTTCAGATTCGCATTCGGCAGTTCCTGTCATCGAACCGTATAGGTCGGATCAGCGAGCTACGCGAATATGGCCCTCTTACAGATTAGATTCAGGAGTCGATGATCTCATTTATAACGGAGCTGAGGGGATATGGACACCGGACGACTATGACTGGATCGTCTATTGCTCGCATGAGCGAACGATTACGCTCGGCGGTGTGATAACCGGCATACTTGGGTCCTGCGACCTGTCGGGGGCTTTGACGGCCTAAAGTGAGTGGGGATTCCGCCCCGGAGCCCGCTAACGCCCGCTCTCCACTTTCATAGCGGAATTTGAGGCCGTCGCGTCGGCGGCATCGACCGTCGGCCCCGCCATCTCACGCCGTCTCGCCGCCGGATACCGACAGGGCGATGCCGTTGATCGCGCCAGCCTCGGGCGAGGCGAGCCAGGCCACGGCCGCCGCGACCTCCTCCGGTGTCACCAGCCGGCCCTGGGGGTTGGCGCGGGTGAACGCCGCCTCGGCGGCGGCGGGGTCGCGGCCGGTGCGCGCGGCGAGGGTCGCCACGGCGCGCTCGACGATCGCCGTGCTCGTGTAACCCGGGCAGACGGCGTTCACCGTCACCCCACTGGCGGCCAGCTCCAGGGCGAGGGCCCGGGTCAGCCCCACCAGGGCGTGCTTGGAGGCGACATAGGCGCTTACATAGGGGTAGGGCCTCAGGCCCGCGGTGCTGGCGATGTTGATGACGCGCGCCCAGTCGTGCCCCTTGAGGCTCGGCAGGGCGGCCTTGGTCATCCGCACGGCGCCCAGCAGATTGACCTCGAGCGCGGCGCTCCAGGCCTCGAGGCTGGTGGCCTCGAAGGCCGCCGTGGTCACCGCGCCAGCGTTGTTGACCAGAACCCGGACCGGGCCGCGCGCGGCCTGCGCGCGCATGAGCGCGTTCGCCACCGAGGCGTCGTCGGTCACGTCGCAGAGTTCATGCCCGCCGCCGGGGAGCAACGCCGACGCCGGGGCCAGGGTCTCGATCGAGCGGCCCATGATGGTCACGGCGTGGCCGCGCCTCGCCAGGGCCCGGGCCACGGCAAGCCCGATGCCGGTTCCCCCGCCGGTGACCACCGCGTGGCCGGCCCGCGCCTGGGTGGTCATCGCGCCTCCACTATGTTCTGGAGATTGCTTATCGCCTCTCGAGCTTGAACGACATCCTCCCGATCACTAGCCTTGCCCCAATAGGCTTTAGGAACCCACGCGATGACCGAGACGCCCGATGCCCCGACCCGGCTGGAAGGCGCCCTCGACGATGGCGTTCTCCATCTGCGACTGGTCCGCCCGGCGCGCAAGAACCCCTTGACCTTCGAGGTCTATGCCGAGATGCGCGACCGTTTTCGCGCCCTGACCCACGAGCCCGGCGTCAAGGCGGTGGTGCTGAGCGGCGCGGGGGACAATTTCTGCTCCGGCGGCGATGTGCGCGACATCATCGGGCCGCTGGTGGCTATGGACATGGTCGGGCTTCTCGCCTTCACTCGCATGACCGGCAACCTGGTCAAGGCCATGCGGGCCTGCCCCCAGCCGATCATCGCCGCGGTCGACGGCGTCTGCGCGGGCGCCGGGGCGATCCTCGCCATGGCCAGCGACCTGCGCATCGCCACGCCCCAGGCCAGGACGGCGTTCCTCTTCAACCGGGTCGGCCTGGCGGGCTGCGACATGGGGGCCTGCGCGATCCTGCCGCGGATCATCGGCCAAGGCCGCGCGGCCGAGCTGCTCTTCTTCGGCCGCGACATGAGCGCCGATGAGGGCGAACGCTGGGGCTTCTTCAACCGGGTCGTGGCCCGTGAGGATCTGCTGGCGGAGGCGACGGCCTGGGCGCGGCGGATCGCGGCGGGCCCGACCTTCGCCAACGGCGTGACCAAGACCCAGCTCAATCAGGAATGGAACATGGGCCTCGACCAGGCGATCGAGGCCGAAGCCCAGGCCCAGGCCATCTGTATGCGGACGAAAGACTTCGAGCGCGCCTACCGGGCCTTCATCGACAAGCGTCAACCGGTGTTCGAAGGCGACTAGGGATGGGCGATACGCGGACCTTGCTGCCCAAGGGCTGGCCCCGGCCGCGGGGCTACGCCAACGGCATCGCCGCGAGCGGGCGGCTGGTCTTCGTGGCCGGGATGATCGGCTGGGACGAGACCGAAAAGCTGGTTTGCGAAAATTTCGTGGGCCAGTTCCGCCAGGTCCTGGTCAATACCCTCGCCGTTCTCGGCGAAGCCGGCGCCGGGCCAGAACATATCACGCGCATGACTTGGTTCGTCACCGACCGGGACGAATACCTGGCGGCCCTGCCCGAATTGGGGCGATGCTGGAAGGCCGTGATGGGCGCGAACTATCCGGCCATGGCCGTGGTGGTGGTCGCCGGCCTGATCGAGCCGGGCGCCAAGGTGGAGATCGAATCCACGGCGGTGGTCCCGTGAAGCGGGGATCGAGCGGCGGGGCGAGCCTTCGGTGAGGATCGCGGTGGTCGGCGGCGGGCCGGGGGGCCTCTACTTCGCCCTCCTGACCAAGAAGGCGCGGCAGGACTGGGAGATCGTCGTCCACGAGCAGAACCGCGCCGACGACACCTTCGGCTTCGGCGTGGTGTTCTCCGACGAGACCCTCGACGAGTTCCTGGGTCGCGACCCTGAATCCCATGCCGCGATCAGGGCTGCCTTCGCCTATTGGGACGACATCGTCATCCGCTACAAGGGCGAGGAGATCCGCTGCGGCGGCAACGGCTTCGCCGGCTGCTCGCGGATCGCCCTCTTGCAGATCCTGCAGGGGCGCTGCCGCGAGGTCGGCGTGGAGATGCGGTTCGAGTCCGCGATCGACGATCCCGCCGATCTCGCCGGCTTCGACATCGTGGTGGCCGCGGACGGTGTGAACAGCCGCCTTCGTGAGCGCTTCAACGAGGATTTCCGGCCCACCGTCACTTTCAACGCCAACAAGTTCGCCTGGATGGGTTCGACCCGGCCCCTCAGCGCCTTCACCTATTTCTTCAAGCAGACCTCGGTGGGGCCGATCTGCGCCCACACCTATCAATACGAGGCCGGCCGGAGCACCTGGGTGATGGAGATGGGCCCGGCTGTCTGGGCGGCCCTCGGCTTCGACGCGATGGATGAGGCCCAGAGCGCGCGGGCGCTGGAGGCCATCTTCGCCGAAGAGCTCCAGGGCTGCCCCCTGACCGTCAACCGCTCACTGTGGCGCAATTTCCCGCGCATCGCCTGCGAGCGCTGGTCGAGCGGAAACATCGTCCTTCTCGGCGACGCCAAGGCCACCGCCCACTATTCCATCGGCTCGGGGACCAAGCTCGCCATGGAGTGCGCCATCGCCCTCTCCGACGCCCTGATCGAACACGCCGAAGCCAGCATTCCCGCCGCCTTCGCGGCCTATGAAGCGGCGCGGCGCACGCCGGTCGAGGTCACCCAGCACAACGCCGACGTCTCCGCCGCTTGGTTCGAGCACATGGAGCGCGGGTTCGACATGAAGCCCCGGCAGTTCGCCATGGTGGTGATGTGCCGGGCCAAGTCGATCACCTGGGACAACCTCATCCTGCGCGACCCCGAATTCGTCCGCCGCTTCGAGGACGAATGGTACCAGACGTATTTCGAGGCCACCGGTATCGATCATCGACAGGACCGGCCGACGCCGATGTTCACGGAATTTCGGTTGCGCGGCCTGACCCTCGGCAACCGCGTGGTGGTGTCGCCCATGGCCCAGTATCGCGCCGAGGACGGGGTCCCGGGCGACTGGCATCTTGTCCACTATGGCGCCCGCGCCGTCGGCGGGGCGGGCCTGGTGTTCACCGAGATGACCTGCACCTCGCCCGACGCCCGCATCACCCTGGGCTGCACCGGGCTGTGGAACGACGCGCAGGAAGCGGGCTGGAAGCGCATCGTCGATTTCGCCCACGGCGAGAGCGGGGCGGCGCTGTGCCTGCAGCTGGGCCATGCCGGCGCCAAGGGAGCGACCCAGCTCGGCTGGGAAGCCATGGATCGCCCGATCCCGGAGGAGTCCGAACGATGGCCGCTGTGGTCGGCCTCTCCCCACCCTTATGAGGAGGGGGTCAACGCGCCGCCGCGCGAGCTCGATCGCGCGGCGATGGGCGAGATCACCCGGGATTTCGTCCAGGCGACCCGGCGCGGGCTCGCGGCTGGCTTCGACATGCTCGAACTGCATTGCGGCCACGGCTATCTGCTCGCGAGCTTCCTTTCGCCGCTGACCAACCGGCGCCGGGACGCCTATGGCGGATCGGCGGAGAACCGCGCCCGCTTCCCGCTGGAGGTGTTCGCCGCCATGCGCGCGGCGTGGCCGGCCGACAAGCCGATGTCGGTTCGCCTGTCGGCCAGCGACTGGCGGGACGGCGGGGTCGAGGAGGAAGACGTGATCGCCTTCGCCCGCGCCTTCGCCGACGCCGGCTGCGACTTGATCGACGTCTCCGCCGGCCAGACCGTGCCCGACCAGGCGCCGGTCTATGGCCGGATGTTCCAGGTCGGCTTCGCCGAGGCGGTGCGCAATCGCACGGGCCTGGCGACCATGGCGGTGGGCGCGATCACCGAGCCGGCC
>JBBQGZ010000007.1:0-41829 GCA_038323535.1 Caulobacterales bacterium | reverse complement strand
CGCCAAATCCCGGGGGCGGCGCTTTCCCGAGGCCCCGAGCGCCACCCGCACCCCTTTCGCCCGCGACCGGGACCGGATCATCCACGCCTCGGCCTTCCGCCGCCTGAAGGAGAAGACCCAGGTCTTCGTCGCCCACGAGGGGGACCACTTCCGCACCCGCCTCACCCACTCGCTGGAGGTGGCGCAGATCGCCCGCTCGATCGCCTGGGCCCTGAGGCTCGACCCCGACCTCGCCGAGACCATCGCTCTGGGCCACGACCTGGGCCACCCCCCCTTCGGCCACGCCGGCGAGGACGAGCTGGAGCGGCGCATGGCGCCCTTCGGCGGCTTCGACCACAACGTCCAGACCTTCCGCGTCCTCACCGATCTGGAGCGGCGCTACCCGAAGTTCGACGGCCTCAACCTCACCTGGGAGACGCTGGAGGGGATCGTCAAGCACAACGGCCCGGTGGGCGGCTTCCTGGAGCGCCCGGCGTGGCGCGCGATCGTCGACTACGACCGCGAGTTTTCCCTGGGCCTGGAGACCTGGCCGTCGGCCGAGGCCCAGGTGGCGGCCCTCTCCGACGACATCGCCTACAACAACCACGACGTGGACGACGGCCTGGACGCCGGGCTGTTTGGCCTGGACGAACTCATCGACGTGCCCCTGATCGGCCCGGTGCTGGGGAGCGTGCGCAAGGACTTCCCGGATCTGGACCGCCGGCTGACCCGCCTGGAGGCCGTCCGGCGCCTGATCGGGGCGATGGTCGGCGACGTCATCGCCGAGACCACCGCCCGCGCCACCGCCGCGCGCCTCGCTTCGCCAACGGACGTGCGCGACCTTGGCCACGCCCTGGTCGCCTTTTCGCCGGCGATGAGCGAAGACTTGACGCGCCTGCGCGCCTTTCTCCACGAACGCATGTACCGCCACTGGCGCGTCAACCGCACCCGCAGCCAGGCGCGGCGGATCCTGGCCGAGATGTTCGCCCTGTTCCTGGTGGAGCCCGACGTCCTGCCGGCCGAATGGAACGCCCGCCTCCTGGACCTCGACGAAGCCGGCCGCGCCCGGGTGATCTGCGACTACATCGCCGGCATGACCGACCGCTACGCGATCGAGGAACACCGTCGGTTGTTCCACCTGGAAGCGTGGGGGTAGGGACGGGGTCCTTGCGCTCGGGCGCGCCCCCTCCGTCACGGCGCGAGAAAGAGCGCCGCGCCACCTCCCCCGCTTCGCGGGTGAGGATTGAACAAATCCTCCCCTGCCCTTTTGCGGGGGAGGGGGACCACGAAGCGGTGGAGGGGGCGCGGGCCCGCCCGCGGTTCGATAAACTCGCGTGAGTGATTCGTTAGGCTCCAAGGGGGTAGGGCCGGACGAGTTTCACGGGAGTGATCCGAGGTCTGATTACAATCGCGGCCCCTATGCGCCCGGCGGCGAGCCGCCCCTCGCTTTCGCCCCCGCTGGAGCGCCCCGCCGGCGCGGGCCCGCGCCGGTCACCTTGATCCTTAGCGTTCTGTTGCTGGCGGTGGTCGGCGGCGGGGTCTTCTATCTCTATCGGGGTGGCGCGCGCGCGCCTGGCGAGGCGCCCCAGCCGGTCGGGACGCCCTTGCACGAGGTCAGGAGCGCGGCGCCACCCCAGGCGACCACCCCCGACCCGGCGGCGGGGCTTTCGATCTACAAGGACGACGCCGCCCCGGCCGCCGCCGCGCCCGCCTTCGTGCCGCCGCCCGAACAGCCGACGCCTCGTCCCCTCGCCGCGACGCCGGCGCCGGCGCCCGCCGCGCCCCTCCCCTCGCCGGTGAAAGCCGCCGCCGCGCCGTCGCCCGAACCGGTCAAGGTTGTCAAACCGCCGAAACCCAAGCCGCCCGCACCCAAGATGGCCAAGGCGTCCGAAGCGACCAAACCCCCGACCGATCCGGATGCAAAGCCCACCAAGCTGGCCAAGCTCACCAAGCCCGCAACCGCCACCCCGGCGCCGGCGGCGGTGAAAACAGGGCCGGCGGTGGTCCAGATCGGCGCCTTCTCCTCCCAGTCCTTGGCCGACGCGGGCTGGAACGACGCGGCCGGCGTCGCGCCGGGCGTCATGGCCGGCAAGAGTAAGAAGGTGGCCTCGGTGACCAAGGCCGACGGGACCATCCTCTACCGCACCTCGATCGCCGGTTTCGCCTCGCGCGATGAAGCCAAGGCCCTGTGCGAGAAGCTCAAGGCGGCGGGCAAGAGCTGTTTCGTCCGGTGACCCTGGCCGCCATCTTCGGCTGCGCGGGCCCGTCCCTATCGGAATCGGAAGCGGCGTTCTTTCGCGACGCGCGACCGTGGGGCTTCATCCTCTTCGGCCGCAATGTCGAGACCCCTGATCAGGTGCGCGCCCTCGTCGCGTCCCTGCGCGCGACCGTGGGCCGGGACGACGCCCCGGTGCTCGTCGACCAAGAAGGCGGCCGGGTGCGGCGGCTGGGCCCGCCGCATTGGGCCGCCTATCCGCCTGGGAGAGCTTTTGGCGATCTGGCCACCGCCGACCCGGCCGCGGGGCGCCAGATGGCTTGGCTGGGCGCCCGGCTGATGGCGCACGATCTGGCCGCGCTGGGGATAAACGTCGACTGCGCCCCCGTGCTCGATGTTCCCGCGCCCGGCGCCCACGACGTAATCGGCGATCGGGCCTATGGCGAGCGACCGGACGCGGTGGCCGCCCTTGGCCGGGCGGTCGCCGATGGGTTGATGGCCGGCGGGATCCTGCCGGTGATCAAGCACATCCCGGGGCACGGCCGCGCCATTGCCGACAGCCATCTCGCCCTGCCGGTGGTGGAGGCCAGCCTCGCCGAACTGGAAGAGCGGGATTTCGCGCCGTTCAAGGCGCTGGCCGACCTCCCGATGGCGATGGCCGCCCACGTGGTCTACGCGGCCGTGGACCGCGAACGCCCGGCCACCACCTCGCGCGCGGTGATCGGCGAGGTGATCCGCGGCGCGATCGGTTTCGACGGGACCCTGATCAGCGACGATCTCTCGATGCGGGCCCTGGGCGGCGACTTCAGGGACCGCGCCGAAAGCGCGCTTGCCGCCGGTTGCGACATCGTCCTGCATTGCAACGGCGATCCCGCGGAGATGCAAGCGGTGGCGAGCGGCGCCGCGCCTCTGGCGGGCGAAGCGGCGGCGCGGGCGGAGCGGGCTCTGGCGATCCTGCAACGACCCGCCGAGCCGTTCGACGCCGGAGCGGCGCGGCGGCGTTTCGACGGCGCCCTGGCCGGCCGGTGGGCGGCATGAACGCGCTCTTCCACCCGCCCGCCGATTTCGAGGCGGCGACCGCCGCCGCTCTCGACGACGAGGCGCTGATCGTCGATCTCGACGGCTATGAGGGGCCGCTGGACGTGCTGCTCGCCCTGGCCCGGCGCCAGAAGGTCGACCTCCTGAAGCTGTCGGTGACCCGGCTGGCGGAGCAGTATCTGGCCTTCGTTCGTCAGGCCCGGACCCGGTGCTTCGCCCTGGCGGCGGACTATCTGGTCATGGCCGCCTGGCTCGCCTATCTCAAATCCCGCCTCCTGCTGCCGAGATCCGGGCCCGCCGCCGGCCCGGAACCGGACGCAGGGGAGGTGGCCGCCCGCCTCGCCTTCCGCCTCGCCAAGCTCGACGCCGTGCGCCAGGCGGCCGAGGCCCTGAAGGCACGCCCGGTCCTGGGGCGCGACGTCTTCACGCGCGGCGACCCGCAGGCAGTCCGGATCGTTTCGCATCGCCGGCTGGAGGGCGACCTCTACGCCTTGATGAGCGCCTATGTCGGCCAGAAGAAGCGCGAGCGGGATCGCTGTTATCGGCCGGCGCCCGCCCAGTCCTATCCGCTCGATGACGCCCGCGAGCGCCTGCGCGAGCTGCTGCCCGATCTGGCCGGCTGGACCTCGCTCGCCGCCGTCGCCCCAGCGCAGCGCGACTCAGGCCCTCGCCGCGCCTCCCTGCTGGCTTCCACCCTGTCGGCGAGCCTGGAGATGGTGCGCGAGGGCGATCTGGAGGCCCGCCAGATCGATCACTTCGCCGAAATCTGGCTGCGCGCGCGCAAGGTGGCCGCGTGAGCGGTCCGGCGGATACCGAACGCATGATCGAGGCCCTGCTCTACGCGGCGGCCGAACCGCTCGACACGGCGGATCTGGCGGCGCGACTTCCGCACGGCGCCGATATCGAGGCCGCTCTGAAGGCCCTGTCGGCCCGCTACGCCGGCGCCGGCGTGGAGCTGGCGTGCGTCGCCGGCCGCTGGCGGTTCCAGACCGCCGCCGACCTGGCTTTCCTGATGACCAAGGAACGGGAAGACCCGCGCAGGCTTTCCCGCGCCGCCCAGGAGACCCTGGCCATCATTGCCTACCACCAGCCGGTGACCCGCGCCGACATCGAATCGGTGCGGGGCGTGCAGGCGAGCCGCGGCACCCTGGACACCTTGCTGGAGCTGGGCATGGTCAGAATGCGCGGGCGCCGGCGCAGCCCCGGCCGGCCGGTGACCTACGGCACCACCGACGCCTTTCTCGAACACTATGGCCTGGCCGGCTTGGGCGACCTGCCGGGGGCCGGGGAGATGAGGGCCGCCGGCCTCCTCGACCTCGATTTCCCCGCCGACTTCGCCGCGCCCGACCCGACCCACACCCTTGAGGACGAGGATCCCCTGGAAGACGACGACGCGCCTCAGTTCCATCAGGATTTCCTGGGCGTGGAGGACGGCGCCCATCGGGGTTCCTGAAGCGCCGCCGCCGTCCGTGGCGTCGCGGCGCAAAGCCGCCTATATGGAACGGGGCGCGAGAGGAGAAAGATACGATGGGTAGTCTCAGTCCGTGGCATCTGCTGCTGATCGCCGCGGTCGTGCTGTTGGTGTTCGGCGGCCGCGGCAAGCTCTCGGGCCTGATGGGCGACGCCGCCAAGGGGATTCGCGCCTTTCGCGATGGTCTCAAGGGCGACGACGCCCCGCCGCCCCCACCCGCCCAGCCCCTGCCCCGCGCGGACGCCGAGAAGGACCCGATTGTTCGCTGATCGGCTTGGCCTGATCCATGTTTCCTGAAGGCCGGATTCTCGACTTCCTGATCGTCGGCGTGGTGGCCCTGATCGTGGTGGGGCCCAAGGATTTGCCCGTGCTGATGCGCAAGGTCGGGCAGTTCGTGGCCCGCATGCGGGCCATGGCGGCGGAATTCCGCGCCAGCTTCGACGACATGGCCCGCCAGTCGGAACTGGACGAACTGCGCCGCGACGTCGAAGCCATGCGCGCCGGTCAACCGCTCCACGCTGCCGCCGGCCTCGGCAAGGACGGCGAGGTCTCCCAGGTGTTCGACGATATCCACGCCAGCCTGCGCTCGGGCGACGCCCAGCTCCACCCGCCGATGAGTTATCAATCAGAGTCGCCCGAACCGGCCGACGCCGCCGACCCCCTTCGTCCCGGCGAAGAGGCGCCAGGCCCCTTCCCCCAGGAGGGGAAGAGAATGGAGGATGACACCACTGGCGATCTCTTCTCTTCCCCCCCTGGGGGAAGTACCGGCGAAGCCGGGGAAGGGGGCCTCCCCCCCGCCACGGCCGCGTCTTGAGCCGGCCGGGCGACGAGACCGAGATCGAGGCTTCGCGCGCCCCCCTGCTCGAACATCTGATCGAACTGCGCCGGCGCCTGATCATCTGCGCGGCGGCCCTGATCGTCGGATTTCTCCTCTGCTTCGCTTTTTCCAGGCAAATCTACATCTTCCTGCTGCACCCCTTCGAAGTGGGCGCCGGCCTGATGGCGGCCCAGAAGGCCCACGGCGCCCATCACGGCCCCTTCGACCTGCTGCTCACCCTCACCGGCATCGAACCGGCGCCCCGCGCGGCGCAGCAGCTGAAGCTCGTGTTCACCGCGCCGCTGGAGTTCTTCTTCACCAAGGTCAAGCTGGCGGTGTTCGGAGCCATCGTCCTGACCTTCCCTATCCTGGCCTGGCAGCTCTATCGCTTCGTCGCGCCGGGGCTCTACCGGCGCGAGCGCCATGCCTTTTTGCCGTTCCTGGTGGCCTCGCCGGTGCTGTTCACCCTGGGCGGCGCCCTGGTCTATTTCGTCATGCTGCCGTTCGTGCTGTGGTTTTCCTTGAACCAGCAGATCGTCGACGCGGGGAACGTCTCGGTCCAGCTTCTGCCCAAGGTGTCGGACTATCTGTCGCTGGTCACCACCCTGCTGCTGGCCTTCGGCCTCTGCTTCCAGCTTCCCGTGGTCCTGTCCCTGCTGGGCCTCGCGGGGCTGGTGACCGCCAAGATGCTGCGGGCCGGGCGCCGCTATGCGATCGTCGGCGTCTTCGTGGTGGCCGCCATCCTCACCCCACCCGACCCGATCAGCATGATCTCCCTGGCCCTCCCCATCTGCCTTCTCTACGAGGTTTCCATCTGGTGCGTCAGCCTGATGGAACTGCGCCGCCGCAAGGAGGACGCCGAGAGGGCGGCGGCGGAGGTGACGGCGGCCTGACGCCTTGGCGTCCTCGCCGGCGCGCCTTAAGGGAGGGCTCCCTCCCATCCCAAGGCGCTCCATCCCATCCATGCACGACATTCGGGCCCTTCGCGACGATCCCGCGGCGTTCGATCGCGCGTGGGAATCGAGGGGCCTGGGTCCCCGGGCGACGGCGGTCCTGGAGCTGGACGGGCGCCTGCGCGCCGTCCAGACCGCCCTGCAAGCCGATCAGTCTTGCCGCAACGCGGTTTCCAAACAGATCGGCCAGGCCAAGGCCGCCGGCGACGAGGCGGAGGCCCAGGCCCTCATGGCCCGGGTCGACGCCCTCAAGACCCTCATCGGCCGCAACGCCGAGGCCGAGGCCAGGCTCGGCGACGAGTTGCGCGACATGATGGCCGCCCTGCCCAACCTCCCGGCGCCGGACGTGCCTCCTGGCGAAGACGAGCATGGCAATGTCGAAGTCCGGCGATGGGGCCAGCCGTTCCGGATCGAATCGCCAAAGGACCACGTGGACCTGGGCAATGGCCTGGGCATGATGGACTTCGAGGCCGCCGCCCGCATGTCCGGCGCCCGGTTCGTGGTCTTGAGCCAAGGACTGGCGAGGCTGCAGCGCGCACTCGGCCAATTCATGCTGGACATCCAGACCCAGGAGCATGGCTACGCCGAGATCTCGCCCCCGCTGCTCGTCAGGGACCAGGCGATGTTCGGCGCCGGCCAACTTCCCAAGTTCGTCGACGATTCGTTCCGCACCACCGATGGCCGCTGGCTGATCCCCACCGCGGAGGTCTCCCTCGCCAATCTGGTGCGCGATCAAATCACGCCCACGGATCGCCTGCCCCTGCGGCTCGCCGCCCTGACCTCCTGTTTCCGGTCCGAGGCCGGGGCGGCGGGCAAGGACACCCGCGGCATGATCCGCCAGCACCAGTTCGAAAAGGTGGAGCTGGTTTCGGTGACCACCCCCGAGGAGTCGGAGGCCGAGCACGAACGCATGACCGCCTGCGCCGAAGCGGTGCTCAAGCGCCTCGAACTCCCCTTCCGGACAATGCTGCTGTGCGCCGGCGACATGGGGTTTTCGGCCCGCAAGACCTACGATCTCGAGGTGTGGCTGCCCTCGCAGCAAACCTGGCGCGAGATCAGCTCCTGCTCCGACTGCGGCGACTTCCAGGCCCGCCGCATGGACGCCCGCTTCAAGGGCCCCAAGGACAAGACCGCCCGGTTCGTCCACACCCTCAACGGCTCGGGGCTGGCGGTCGGCCGCACCCTGGTGGCGATCATGGAAAACTATCAGGACGAGAAGGGTCGCATCGCCATCCCCCAGGCGCTCCACCCCTATATGCGGGGCATGACCCACATCGGCCCTAAGGCATGAGGCTGCTGATCACCAATGACGACGGGATTCATGCGGAAGGCTTGGCGGTCCTCGAGCGGATCGCGCGGGCCTTGTCGGACGACGTCTGGATCTGCGCTCCGGAATCCGAGCAGTCGGGGGCGTCGCGGGCCCTGACCCTCTCCGAACCGCTCAGGGTGCGACGCCTGGATGATCGGCGCTTCGCGGTGCTCGGCACCCCCACCGACTGCGTCATGCTGGCCATCCAGCATCTGATCGTGGGCGACCGGCCGGATCTGGTGCTCTCCGGGGTCAACCGCGGGCTCAACGCCGCCGAGGACGTGACCATGTCCGGCACCGTCGCCGGCGCCATCGAGGGCATGGCGCTGGGCGTGCCGGCCATGGCGCTGTCGCAGATGATGCGCTACGGCGAGGAGGCCTTGCCGGCGCCCTTCGAGGCCGCCGAGCGCTTCGGGCCGGGGCTGGTGGAGCGCCTCGTGGAGGTTGGCTGGCCGCCGGACGTGATCCTGAACATCAATTTCCCGGCCCGGCCGGCGGCGCGCATCAGCGAGGTCGAGGTGACCCGCCAGGGTTTCCGCGACGTGCGCACCCGCTACGCCGAACAGCGCACCGACCTTCGCGGGCGCGACTATTATTGGCTGGGCTTCACCGCCGAGCCGTCCCGGCCCGATCGGGGTACGGATCTCGCGGCCGCCTACGAAGGGCGCATCTCCGTCACCCCGCTGCATATCGATCTGACCCATATGGAAACCGTCGCGACCCTGAAGGCGGCCGTGGGCGGCGCGCCGCCGAAATTGCGGGCGACGGCATGACCCGCAAAGCCAAGGAGCCGGCCGAGCGGGAGACCCGCCTGGCCCGCCTGATCCTGACCCTCAGGTCGCAGGGCGTCACCGATCCGGCCGTGCTCGCCGCGATCGAACGCACGCCCCGGGACCTCTTCACGCCCGACCTGTTCAAGGAGCGGTCGTGGGAGGATTCGGCTCTGCCGATCGCCTGCGGCCAGACGATCAGCCAGCCCTACATCGTCGGCTTGATGACCCAGGCCCTGGCCCTGGAGCCCCGGGCCCGGGTCCTGGAGATCGGCGCCGGCTCGGGCTATCAGACCGCGGTGCTGGCCCGCCTCTCGCGGCTCGTCTACACGGTGGAGCGCTACCGCACCCTGCTGCGCGAGGCGGAGGCTCGGTTCCAGTCCCTCCAGCTCACCAACATCATCACCAAATTCGGCGACGGCATGCTGGGCTGGCCCGAGCAGGCGCCTTTTGACCGCATTCTGGTCACGGCGGCGGCGCCGGAAGAGCCCAAGCCCCTTCTCGAACAACTCAAGCCGTCAGGCGTTCTGGTCGCGCCGATCGGCAAGGGCCCGATCCAGAAGCTTTGCCGCTACGCGGGAGACGGGGTAGGAGGCTTCTCCGTGGACATCCTCTGTGAAGTGCGCTTCGTCCCTCTGCTGGAGGGGGTGGCGCGCGAACTCTAGCCCCCCGTCACGACGGAATCTGGCGCGAAAAACGGAGTGGCGATGACGCGGACGTTGATCAAGGCAGTGGCGGTCGCGGGGCTCGCGACGTGGGTCGGCGCCTGCGCCACGCCGACCTACGCGGTTCGCGACAACGACCAGGCGCCCCCTCCAATCCAACCGCAATACCCGGTCAGCAAGGCCGCGGCGCCTGCCGCTGCCGCCCCCGCTCCCACCCCTCCGGCCGTCGAAACGCCCGCCCCTCCGGTCGTCGCCTATCCACCATCGACACCGCCCCCGGAGGCGGCGCCGGCGGTGCAAAGCGAGTCTCTGCCTCCGGCAACGGTTTCCGCTCCTCCGCAAAGTCCCGCCCAGAGCGCTCTGCCGCCCGACTACGTCCCCCCTCGCCCGGCCGCCGAAGCGCCGCCTCCCCCTCCACCGCGATTCCAGCCCGCGCCGACGCCGCCCCCACCGCGGCGTTCAGAGGTGGCGCCCAGGCCCGCCCCACAGGCCCGCTATCGGGCCGCGCCGCCCAGGTTCGTCACCGACGGCAAGGTGGTCGCCGCGACCGGCATGTTCCGTGACTATGAGGTGCAAAAGCACGATCACCTCGACGCCATCGCCCGGGATCTCGAAACCACCCGCAAGGTGCTGGTGGACGCCAACCATCTCAAGGCCCCCTATGGGCTGCAGCCCGGTCAGCACCTCCAGGTCCCGGTCGCCAAGGCTTATGTGGCTCAGGGTGGCGACACCCTCGCGGCGGTGGCTAAGCGGTTCAGCATCGGCGCCGGCGAATTGGCGGACCTGAACAATCTTTCCCCGCGCGGCCGGCTTCGGGCCGGCGAGAAACTGGCCCTGCCGGCGAACTTCCACGACCGCGGCCCGACGCGCCTGCCGACCGTCATGATCGCCGAGACGCCCGCGCGGCTCCCGGCCGCGCCGAAGCCGGCCGCCCCGACGCCGGCCTATCGCTCCTATGGTCAGGCCCCGACCTCGACCTACGTCTCGACTCCCTATGTTCCAAGCCCCGAGGCGCTGGCGGCGGCCGCGCGCCTGCGCGCGGCGACGACAACCAGACCGGCGCCGAGCGCCACCACGGCCTACCCCCGGTCCACCCCCGCTTACCCCCGCCCGGCGCCGGGCTACGGTTCCGCCTACGCGCCACCTCGAAGCCCGGAGCCTTCGCCCGGCGTGACGTCGGCCGTCGCCGCCAACGCCGGCCGCGGGCGGTTCATCTGGCCGGTCCGCGGGGAGATCATCTCGCCGTTCGGGGTCAAGGGCGTCGGCCGGCGAAACGACGGCGTCGATGTCAAGGCGCCGCAGGGAAGCCTGGTTCGCGCCGCGGCGGCGGGCGAGGTCGTCTATGCCGGCGATCAGGTGCCCGGGTTCGGCAATCTGGTGCTGGTCAAGCACACCGACGGCTGGGTCACCGCCTACGCCCACCTGGACAAGGTCAGCGTGCAGATGCGCCAGACCGTCACCCAGGGTCAGGAACTGGGACAGGTGGGGCAGACCGGCGGCGTCACCGAACCCCAGCTGCATTTCGAGATCCGTTTCGCCCCGACGCCGGTCGACAAAGCCAGGCCGGTCGACCCGATGCTTCTCCTGCCAAAATAGGGCCGCCGCCCCGGGACGCGCCCGCCCGCCTCGGCCGTCTGCTCCCGCATTGCAAATGAGCGCCGGGGCGCATAGCTTCCCGCGACTTTTCGCGAAGGTCGCCGTCACGGCGGCCCGCCGCCACTTCCGGAGAAAAAAGTGATCGCCACGTCCGCCCTTGTTTTGGCCGTCAGCACCGCGCCGGCCGATGGCCTGCAAGGATTCCTGAGCGGCCCGGGACAGTTCCTCCCCCTGATCGCCATCGCCGTCCTGTTCTATTTCATGATGATCCGCCCCCAGCAGCGCCGCGCGCGCGAGCACGCGGCCCGGGTGGGCGCGATCAAGCGCGGCGACACCGTGGTCATGTCCAGCGGCATGATCGGCAAGGTGGTTCGGGTGGAGGACGCCGAGATCGGCGTGGAGATCGCGCAGAACGTCACCGTCAAGGTGGTCAAGGCGATGATCGCCGAGGTTCGCGCGCGGGGCGAGCCGGCGCCCGCCAACGACGCCAAGGCGTAAGACCTCCCTCGCGGCGACGCTCTTAAAAGCCCATGCTCGCCCTTACGCGCTGGAAGATCGCCCTGGTCGCGCTGTCCCTGGCGTTCGGCCTGATCTTCACCCTGCCCAACGTCGTTCCCTCCGGGACGCTGCCGGCGTGGGCACCGCAGCAGCGACTGAACCTCGGGCTCGATCTCCAGGGAGGGTCCTATCTGCTGCTGGAGGTGGACACCGCCGCCCTTCGCAAGGAGCGGCTGACCAACCTCACCGAAGACGTCCGCACCAAGCTGCGCGCCGAGCAGATCGAGTTCACCGACCTGGGCGTCGTCGGCGACACGGTGGGCGTCCGCATCACCGATCCTGGCCAGACCGCCGCCGCCTTCAAGCTCCTCAACGATTCCCTGGGTGAGCGGCTGCTTTCGGGCGGACGCGACGTCACCGTCCAGACGCGGCCAGACCAGCACATCGCGGTCACCTTCGTCGCCCAGGCTTCCGACGCCGCCGCCGCCGACGCGGTGACCCGCTCGATCGAGATCATCCGCAAGCGGATCGACGCCCTGGGCACCAAGGATCCCACCATCACCCGTCAGGGAACCGCGAGGATCGTCGTCGAGGCCCCCGGCGAGAGCGACCCCGAAAAGCTCAAGGCGGTGATCGGCAAGACCGCCAAGCTGACCTTCCAGATGGTCGACACGGCCGTCGCCCCGGAGGACATGGCGGCCGGCCGAATCCCCCCCGACGACGAGGTCCTGCCCAGCGACGACCGCTTCGCGCCAGCCTATGTGGTCAAGAAGCGCGCCGTGGTCACCGGGGAGATGCTCACCGCCGCCAGCGGCAGCCACGACGAGAACAACGCCCCGGCGGTGGCTTTCAACTTCAACGGCCAGGGCACGCGCCGCTTCGCCGAGGTGACCAGCCAGAACATCGGCAAGCCCTTCTCCATCGTGCTGGACAAGCGGATCATCTCCGCGCCGAACATCCGCTCGGCGATCACCGGCGGCAGCGGCATCATCACCGGCAGCTTCACCGAGGAATCAGCCCACGAGCTTGCGCTCCTGCTGAAATCCGGCGCCCTGCCCGCGCCGCTGAAGGTCGAGGAACAGCGGACCGTGGGGGCCGAACTGGGGGCCGACGCGGTCAAGGCCGGCCAGATATCCACTTTGCTGGGCGCGGCCCTGATCTTCGCCTTCATCATCCTGGCCTATGGCCTGTTCGGCGGTTTCGCCGCCGCCGCCCTGGTGGTCAACGGCTTGATGATCGTCGGGGCCATGAGCGTCACCCAGGCCACCCTGACCCTGCCCGGGATCGCCGGCCTGGTGCTCACCCTGGCCGTCGCCGTGGACGCCAATGTGCTGATCTACGAGCGGATGCGCGACGAGGTGCGTGGCGGCCGGCCGCCGATGAGTGCCGCCGACGCGGGGTTCACCCGGGCGCTCACCACCATCATCGACGCCAACGTCACCACCCTGGTGGCGGCGATCATCATGTTCCAGTTCGGCTCGGGCCCGGTGAAGGGGTTCGCCTGGACCCTGTTCATCGGCGTGATTACCTCGGTGTTCACCGCCGTCTTGATCACCCAGGTGCTGATCGGCTGGTGGTTCCGCGCCTTCCGGCCCAAAAAGCTGCCGATCATCTAGGATTTGCGCCCATGTGGCCTCTGATCAAGCTCCTGCCCCAGAAGACCCACTTCCACTTCGTGGCCTTCGCCCGCCTAGCCGCCGCCCTGTCGGTCATCGCGGTGATCGCCACCGTGGTTGGCTTCTTCTACCCGGGCCTCAACATGGGGATCGACTTCAAGGGCGGGACGGTGCTGGAACTCAACACCGGCGCGAAGCCGGTGGACCTGGCCAAGGTGCGGGGCGCCCTAAACGGCCTCAAGCTGGGCGATGTCCAGGTGCAGACCTTCGGCGCGCCCAACGACGCCATCGTACGCTTTCAGACCCCCGCCGGCGCGCCCCCCGCCGAGGTCGTCACCCGCGTGAAGGTGGCGGTGACCCAGACGCTGGGCCAGGTGCGCTATTCGCGCACCGACGTTGTCGGGGCCAAGGTCTCCAACGAGCTGAAATTCAAGGGCGCCGCCGCCCTGATCGCCGCCATCGGCCTGATGCTCCTCTACATCTGGTTCCGCTTCGAGCTTCAGTTCGGCCTCGGCGCGGTGGTGGCGCTGTTCCACGACGTGACCCTGTCGTTCGGCCTCATCATCCTACTTCGCCTCGAGTTCAGCCTCAATCTGATCGCCGCGCTCCTCACCATCATCGGCTATTCGATGAACGACACCGTGGTGGTGTTCGACCGCCTGCGCGAGAACCGGCGGAAATACAAACGCATGCCACTTCGCGAACTGATCGACCTGTCGGTCAACGAAACCCTCTCGCGCACCGTCATCACCGGCGTCACGGCCCTGCTCGCCCTTTCGGGCCTGGCCGTTTTCGGCGGCGAGTCCCTGCGGCCCCTGTCCATCGTGCTGCTGTTCGGCATCGTGATCGGCACCTATTCGTCGATCTATGTCGCGTCGCCGATCATCCTCTTGTGGGGCGCCAAGAAGACCGACGAGGCGGCGACACCGATCGCCCCTCAGCCCGCCCGACCCTGAAAGCGCCCGTGCGCCAGCCGCCCTCCATCGAGGCGTTCGGCGGCGGGGGGTTCCGCGTTTCCGGCGCTTGGCGGCCGGGCTCGCTGCTGATCCTCGACGACGCGCCCCGGGACTGGTCGGCGCGGGGCATCGAAACGCTCGGCGTCGAGGATTTCGCCGAAATCATCGCCGCCGGCCGGGCGGTGTCGGAGTTCGTCCTGCTCGGGACCGGCCGGGACCAGTCCTTGCCGCCGCGGACCGTGCGTGAGGCCCTGCGGGACGCGGGCCTGGGGCTGGAGTTCATGTCCAGCGACGCCGCCGCCCATACGCATAATGTCCTCGTCTCCGAGGGCCGGCGTTTCGCCACCGCCCTCATCGCGGTGTGACCGCCGGCCGCTTTTCGGACGCCACGAAAGGCGCTATGCCCTTGGGGAGGATTCGCGCGAAGGGGTAATCCATGGCCGGCCTGCTTTCCAACCTCCGCAACACCCTGATCCTCAGCCTGGTGCTGGCGCTGATCATGATCGGGGCGTTCGCCAAGACCCACGGCGTCGACACGATTTTCTGGCAAGCGGTGTTTCGCTGGATGCACGTCTTTTTCGGCATCCTATGGATCGGCTTGCTGTATTATTTCAACTTCGTCCAGATCCGTAAAATGCCCGACATCCCCGCCGAGCTGAAACCGGCCGTCTCGAAGTATATTGCTCCTGAGGCGCTGTTCTGGTTTCGCTGGGCGGCGCTGTTCACCGTCCTGGCTGGGATCTGCCTGGCGGCGCTTCGCGGCCACGTCTATGCCGCCGAGGTGTTCACTTTCGGGTTCACCGGCGGATACGGGCCGGAGGATCGCGGGTTTACGCTCATGGGCATCGGGATCTATCTGGCCCTGATCATGTTCCTCAACGTCTGGGGGGTGATCTGGCCCAATCAGAAGATCGTCCTGGGCATCAAGGAGGCCGACGCCGACGCCAAGGCCAAGGCCGGGCGCATCGCCATGCTCGCCTCGCGCACCAATGTGCTGCTGTCCCTGCCGATGCTGACCTCCATGGCCATGTACCAAACCCTTTACGGCTAAGGGGTCCTCAATCCTCCCCCGCTTCGCGGGGGAGGAGTCGCCATCCCTCACCCCGCCATCGCCAGCCCCTTGGGCGCGTAGGCCTCGCGCATCGTCACCAGTTCCTCCGCCGCCGTCGGGTGGACGGCGCAGGTCTCGTCCCACTGGACCTTGGTGACTCCGAGCCGAACGGCGATGGCGGCCATCTGAATCATCTCCGGCGCATCGGGGCCGACGATATGGCAGCCGAGCACCCGCCCGGTCTCCTCGTCGACCACCAGCTTGACCAGCATGCGGTCCTCGCCGCCGTAGAAGGTCGATTTCATCGGGCGGAACACCGAGCGATAGATATCGATCTTGCGCCCGCCGTGCCGGGCGGCCGCTTCGCTCATGCCCACCGATCCGATCGGCGGCTGGGAGAAGACCGCGCTGGCCACGCCCTGATGGTCGAAGCGGGTGGGATTGGCGCCGAATTCGGTCTCGGCGAAGGCCGCGCCTTCGCGAATCGCCACGGGGGTGAGGTTGATCCGGTCGGTGAC
The DNA here is from genome assembly GCA_038323535.1 of Caulobacterales bacterium. Taxonomy (GTDB): domain Bacteria; phylum Pseudomonadota; class Alphaproteobacteria; order Caulobacterales; family Caulobacteraceae; genus Acaudatibacter. The sequence goes on along the minus strand of JBBQGZ010000007.1, from coordinate 26,377 downwards.
GTCACCCACAGCCCAGATGTTGGCGACGTTGGTTCTGGAATAGTCGTCGACCACCACCGCGCCGCGCGCATTGATGGCCACGCCTGCGGATTCCAGCCCGATGCCCTTGGTGTTGGGCGCCCGGCCGGTGGCGAACAGCACCACATCGGTCTCGACCGCCGGGCCGTCGGCGAGGCGGTTCATGATTCCCGTCGTGGTCTTCTCCAGGGCGGTGTGCTCGCAACCCAGGATGATCTTGACGCCGCGCCGCTCGATCTCTCCGGCCAGATGGGCGCGCACATCGTCGTCGAAGCCGCGCAGGATGTTGGGGCCGCGATAGACGAGCGTCGTCTCCACCCCCAGGCCGTTGAAGATGCCGGCGAATTCCACCGCTATATAGCCACCGCCGGCGATCAGGATGCGCCTGGGAAGCGCATCCAGGTGGAAGGCCTCGTTGGAGGTGATGGCGTGTTCGATCCCCGGCAGGTCCTTGGGCAGGGCGGGCCAGCCGCCGGTGGCGATCAGGATCTTCTCGGTGGTGACGGTCTCGCCCTTGCCGGGAAGGCTTACGGTGTGGGCGTCGGTGAGTTCGGCCCTGGCGTGGACGAGGTCGGCGCCGGCGTTGCGCAGGTTGGTGACATAGAGGCCCGACAAACGGGCGACCTCGATGTCCTTGGCCTCGAGGAAGCGCTTCCAGTCGAACGTCGCCTCGCCCATCGACCAGCCATAGCCCTCGGCGGTCTTGAAGGACTGCGAGAATTCGCTGGCGTAAACCATGAATTTCTTTGGGATACAGCCTCTGATAACACAGGTCCCGCCGACCCGGTGCTCCTCGGCGATGGCGACTCTCGCCCCGCTCAGCGCCGCCATGCGGGCCGCGCGCACGCCCCCCGACCCGGCCCCGATGACGAAGAGATCATAGTCGTACTGGGCCACCTATGGGCTCCTCTTTCAGGGAAACAGGGTCACGACGCCGGCATCCGTTCCGATCAGCGCCCGCTCGGCGAAATCCAGGAACAGGCCGTGCTCCACCACGCCGGTGACGCCCTTGAGCGCCGCCGCCAGGGCCGCCGGATCATCGATCGCCCCGCACGCCGCGTCATAGATGAAATTGCCGCCGTCGGTGCACGCAGGTCTGCTGTCGTCCATGCGGAGCGCGAGCGGGACCCCGACGCCATGCCGCGGCAGGATTCGTCCGATCCGGACAGCCGTCGTCGCATGCCCGAAAGCGACCACTTCGATCGGCAGGGGAAACCGGCCGAGCTTCGGCGAACGCTTGAAGGCGTCCGCGATCACGACGCAGCGCGCCGAAGCGCTCCACACCAGTTTCTCGCGCAGCAGCGCCGCGCCGCCCCCCTTGATCAGGGCCAGGCCCGGGCCGATCTCGTCGGCGCCGTCCACGGTAAGATCGATCCGGCCCGCCGCGTCGAGATCGATCAGCTCGATCCCTAGGGAGTGCGCCAGGGTGGCGGTGGCCTCCGACGTCGCCACGCCTCGCACCGCCAAGCCGCGCGCCGCCAGGGCCCGGACGAACCACGCCGCCGTCGAGCCGGAGCCCAGGCCCACGGTCATCCCTGGCTGCGTCAGCATCGCCGCCGCCGCGCCGGCCGATCGCTTCTGATCCTCGGTCGTCATCGAGGCGCCTTGGCCCGCGCCTTTCTGGCCCTAAACGCCGCCGCCCACCCGGCCTTGTCGACCTGGGCGCCGCGCCCGATCGCCAGGGCGTCTCCCGCCACGTCCCGGGTGATCACCGACCCGGACCCGGTGTAGGCCCCCGCGCCGACGGTGACCGGCGCCACCAGGGCGGTGTTGGAGCCGATGAAGGCGCCTTCTCCGACGTGGGTCTCGAACTTGTCGAAGCCGTCATAGTTGCAGAAGATCGTCCCGGCCCCGATGTTCGCCCCCGCCCCCACCACGCCGTCTCCCAGATAGGCCAGATGATTGGCCTTGGCCCCGGGGCCGACCTTGACCTTCTTGACCTCGACGAAGTTACCGATGTGCGCGCCCTGGCCGATGTCCGCCCCCGGCCGCAGGCGGGCGTAGGGTCCGATCAGGGCGCCGGCGCGAACCACCGCGCCCTCCAGATGGCTGAACGCGCGGATCACCGCGCCAGTCTCCACCGTCACGCCGGGCGCGAAGACCACATAGGGCTCGATCGTCGCGCCGGCGGCGATGCGCGTATCCCAGGCCAGATGGACGCTCGAGGGCGCCGGCATGGTCACGCCGGCTTCCATCAGCTCGGCGCGGCGACGGGATTGGAACGCGGCCTCGGCGGTGGCCAGCATGGCCTGGGAATCGACCCCCGCCACCGTCTCCTCGGCGGCGAAGGCGACGCTGACCCGCCGCCCGGCCCGGGTCGCCAAACCGACGACGTCGGTCAGATAATATTCGCCCCTGGCGTTGTCGTTCCTCACCTGACCCAGCAGGTCGAACAGCAGCGGGGCCGAGGCTACCAGAACTCCGGAATTGCAGACGGTTATCGCCAATTCCTCGGCCGCCGCGTCCCTGGCCTCGACGATCCGCGACAGCGCTCCGGCATCGTCCAGCACCAGCCGCCCGTAGGCGCGGGCGTCGGCGGGCGTGAACCCCAGGATCGCGACATCCGCCCCCTCCCCCCTCAACTCGAAGAGCGGCTCGACGCTCATCGCGGTGAGCAGCGGGACGTCGGCAAAGGTCACCAATATGTCGCCGAGAAAGCCGGCCAGGGCTTCCCGCGCCGCCAGCACCGCGTGGCCGGTGCCGAGCGGCGGGTCCTGAACGGCGATGGCCGCCTCGCCCATCCGCGCGGACACATGGGCGGTCACCGCTGGCGCATGGGCGCCGGTCACCACCACGACCCTTTCGCAGCCGAGCGCCCGCGCCGTGTCGATGGCGTGGTCGATCATGGCGCGGCCGCCCACCCGGTGCAGCACCTTGGGGATGGGGGATTTCATCCGCTCGCCCTTGCCCGCGGCGAGGATGACGGCGGCTCTGGCGCTCATGCGTGGATATCCCCTGCCGGCGAGGCGAGCCTTGCCATGCGCCGGGCTTTAGCCCAAACGGCGGCGGGTTTCGAGCCGGAGTCCCATTTGCCCCCCGCCCTCGCGAACCTTGCCGGCGCCACCATCGCCCTGGACCTCGACGGCGCCCTGGTCGACACCGCGCCGGACCTGGTGGACACTCTGAACGTGGTGCTTGGCGCCGAAGGCGTAGCCCCCCTGGCCATGGAGACGGCGCGCACCATGATCGGCGCGGGCGCGCGGGCGCTGATCGCGCGAGGGTTCGCCGCCGCGGGCCAGCCCCTTCCCGAGGCGCGCCTCAACGAACTCTTCGAGCGCTTCGTCACCCACTACCGGGCGCACATCGCCGATAGGAGCCGCGCCTTTCCGGGCGTGCCGGAGGCGCTGGACGCCCTGGCGGGCGCCGGCGCGCGCCTGGCCGTCTGCACCAACAAGCGCACCGACCTGGCCGTGGCCCTGCTGGAGGCCCTGGATCTCGCCGAGCGCTTCGACGCCATCGTCGGCGCCGACCTGGTTCCAGCCGGCAAACCCGACCCGGGTCACCTGATCGCCGCCATCGGCCGGGCCGGCGGTCGCCGGGACCGCGCGGTGATGGTCGGCGACTCGGTCTCGGACGCCCGGGCCGCCCGGGCCGCCGCCATTCCCCTGGTCTTGGTCAGTTTCGGCTATACCGACATCCCGGCGCGTGATCTCGGGCCCGACATCCTGATCGACCATTTCGACCAACTGCCCGGCGCCTGTGCGCGGCTGATCGCGGCTTGTCCAATCTCCGGCGAGCGGCCATGACTTCGAACTCCTACGGAACCGGCCGAACCGCTCCGTTCGCCAGGATGGCTTGGAATATGGCTTCCCCCATGACGGAGACGAATTCCCGGGTGTAGTGGTAGGGGCCATCGAGTGCATTCGCGCGACCCTCACGCAGTACGACGGGAGTCGGGTCGAATATCTCATATCCACGCTTGCTCACTTCGCCCAAAAGCATATCCCTCAGCTCGGTGCGTCCGGGAAATTGTTCGTAAAATATTTCGGACACATCGAAATTCGGCAAGAAAATCCATCGTTTCTCTGGATCGAATATGATGTCGGCGATGTCCTGTGAGAATTCATGAGCGTCTACGGAAATTCTCCGCGTTTCTTCCAATATCTTCCTAATGTGCATGTCGGTATTTGTACCGGCTTGCACCAGGGAATTCATGACCATGTCGAGCATTTCATTTGTGGGCGGATCGCGAGAAAGCTGGCGAAACCAAGCCAGCATAGTTGGCCCTTTACCCCTAACCAAACGCTTCCCTAAAGCTAGGCTGTTAAAGCTGTAGCCATCACAGACTAGGTCGTCTAGCGTTGAGACTTCTATGACAAAAGTATGAGTACTTTCAATTATACTGAGGGTTTTAGGTCTGATAACCGGCATAACGTCACGATCGAAAATGTAGGGACCGAAGTAATCCGGAATTTCCACTTGTCGCCTGCAGAAGGCGATATGCTGGGCCGCCTCTGACGCGGAATGGGTGTAGCCTTGGCCGGTATGGCAAACGACACGGCCGTCATGGGCTCGGATCGCCTCCGCCATGGGCGCCAGCAGGCGGCAACTTCCGACCGCGGCCACCCGTTCGATCGCCCCACCGGGCCGCTCGAAATCAACGATGACCATTCGCCAGGCCCCCGACGCCGAAAATCCGACCCCACCGCACACCGGTCCGCGCCCCGTATCGGCGAGGCAGGCCTTGCCATGCGCCGGGCTTTAACCGAAACGCTGGCGGGTTTCGATTGGAAAGGCCCCAATGCCTCCCCTTATCTCGCGCGCCTCGCCGCGTCACCCTCGCCTTGAGCGTTCGGCGGCGCCTTGATCGACGCCGCGCCTGACGAGAGCTCATTGCACGAACATCGACCCATGCGGCCATGCTTCTCCTCCCTTCCCTGGCTCCCCGCCACCCCCCCCGACTTCAAGGACCGATGCCGAGCCTTGGAGACCGCCGAAGAGCCGCCGGGGGCGGGACTTCAATTCCTGGCGGGATCACGCCTGGACGCGGCTCAATCCCGATCGCTCGCCGGGACGATCAGGAGGCTGCGCGGCGCGGGGCGCGATCTGGCGCCGCTCTCGGATTTCAGGCTCGGAATCCTGGCCAACACGACCTTCGACCTCATCCTCGATTGCCTGCCCGCTGCCGCCGCACGTCACGGTGTCGCCGTGGAGATGCTGACGACACCCCATGACCAGGTGATGCAGCAGGCGCTCGATCCAGCCTCCGACATCAACCAGGCCCGCCCGGACGCGGTGCTCGTCGCGGTCGATCATCGCTGGCTGGGGTTGGAGCGCGCCTGCCTCACGGGTTCGCCGGAAGATCGGATATCGGCCGGGCTTGAGCGGCTTCGTGTGGTTGCGAAGAGCCTGAGCGAACATGGCGGGGCGCCGGCCATCCTCGCGACCGCCCCGGCGCCTCCCGAGACGCTCTTCGGTAGCTACGAGCGCCGCGTGGCCGGCGCCCTGGGCCCGATGATCGCCGAGGCCAATCGCCGGATCGTGGACCTGGCGGAGGAGACCGGCGCCTATCTGCTCGACGTGGCGGCGCTCGCCGAGCGCGTCGGCGCCGACTCCTGGTTCGATCCCGTCCAATGGGCAGCCTACAAGCTGCCGTTCGCGGCCCAATACTTCCCCGCCTATGCCGACCTGCTCGGCCGGCTCCTGGGAGCGATCCGGGGAAAGTCGCGCAAATGCCTCGTGCTGGACCTCGACAACACCCTCTGGGGGGGCGTGATCGGCGACGACGGCGTCGACGGAATTCGCCTGGGCCAGAACAGCCCCTCGGGCGAAGCCTTCCTGTTGGTGCAGCGGGCGGCCCTGGACCTGCGTGATCGCGGCGTGCTGCTCGCGATATGCTCAAAAAACACCGACGAGGTCGCGCGCGGCCCTTTTCGCGAGCATCCCGACATGCTGCTGCGGGAAGAACACATCGCGGTCTTCCAGGCCAACTGGATCGACAAGGCCACCAATTTGGAGACGATCGCCCGGACCTTGAACATCGGGCTCGACGCCCTGGTGTTGCTCGACGACGATCCGGCCGAGCGGGCCCAGGTCCGCGCCGCGCTTCCCATGGTGGCCACGCCGGAGCTTCCCCAGGATCCCAGCTGGTATGCCCGGACCTTGGCGGCGGCCGGCTATTTCGAGGCGACCGCCTACTCGGCGGAAGATCGATTGCGCGCCCAGTCTTACGCGACCGAGGGCCGACGCGCGGAAGTCATGGAGAAATCCCGCGATCTTGGCGACTATCTAGCTTCGCTCGAGATGGCCCTGAGATTTTCGCCCTTCGACAGCGCGGGCCGCCGGCGCATAGCCCAGCTGATCAACAAGACCAACCAGTTCAATTTGACGACACGCCGCTACACGGAGGCCCAAGTCGCCGCTTTGGAGGCCGACAAATCAACCTTCACCCTCCAGGTTGGCCTCGGAGATAAATTCAGCGATCTGGGCATGATCGGGGTGGCGATCTGCCGGCCGGCGGCGGGCGACCCTGCTTGCTGGGAGATCGACACGTGGCTCATGAGTTGCCGCGCTCTGGGTCGCCGGGTCGAAGAGGCCATGCTGGCGAAGATCGTGGCCAAGGCCGCCAAGCGGGGTGTGGCGCGGCTGGTCGGTCTCTATATCCCAACCGCCAGGAACGGGCTGGTCGCCGACCACTACGCGAAGCTTCATTTTGAGCTGACCGAGCAATCGCCCGGGCGTCGCCGATATGAGTTGGCTGTCGCCGATTTCAGCGCCGTCGACCTTCCCTTCAGGGCCATGCAAGCGCGCAGTGATGTTTCCCGCGAGGGGGTCCCGACGGCAGGGGTGGGCCTCGAATCTTCAATCGACCCCTCGCGCGATTTCGTATAGTGGCCCTGAGTGGCGTGTTATTGAGGCGCCGCTTGATGCTCTCCAACGCAGGTTGTGCGCCTTTGCCCCGGCAAATCCAGCGATATCGAAGGGACGTTGGTAATGCCCGAGTCGACTAGCATCCTCGTCCTAGGGGGGTGTCTCCTCCATGGGCCTCTCAACCCGCGCTCGCGCGCTGGAGCGGGATTTAACTACCCGAAATATGGCCCGATACCCGGCACCTATACGTTTGGGGAGATGTTTCAGGCCATAGGGATTTTGCGCGGCGAACGCGACGTCCCGCCGGAAATCCGGCCGCTTTGCGCCCTCCGGCCCAATTTCAAGGCCGTTCCGAGAGCCGCGGAATTCAGCGACGTCGATGTCGCCCTGATCGAACTGTCTTCGCCGATCGAAATCATTTTCCGCGGATGCAATCTCCATGTCCCATGCCTCGCGCAGGAGATCATGAATCCGATCCGCAACCAGAGCCGGGAGGCGGCGAAATGCATGGCCACCTGGTTCCGGTCCGGCCTCCAGGCGGTGGACGACGATGTGCGGGCGATGGCCGCCGAAGAACTCGTCAGGTTCATTCCCGATACCTTCGAGAACGCCGAGTTGATGAAAGCGGTCATCCTGGAGACACGATCCGAGAAAAGCAAGGTTCTCAATGGAATGGCTCGCCTCCAACGGCTTATCGGCCGCCCCCTCGGGGTGGTGGTCTATATTTTCCAGTATCTCGCCGACGGCCGGGCGATCAGCTGGCCGGCTGACTTCCACGAGGAGGTGAAGGCGGCGTGCGAAAAGCTGAACCTTCCGATCTTCGAACCTTCGATCCTGGTGAATCGATATGGCGTCCAAGCGGCCCTGCGCAAGGATCTGCGGCACTACAACGACCAGTTCACGCCGGTCATCGCCAACGCCCTGGTGGACTTCGCCAGGGTTGTTTCCGAGAGTTCACGCGCCCGAGCGGCTTAGAAAGCCGGATCTCCGTTTTCAGCGTCAACTGGCCATTTGTCCCAATGTCAGCCGATCTCTATCTCGACCTGCTCAAACGCGTCCTGACCGATACGATCTACGCTGAGGAACCCGATCGAGAGACCGAGAGCCCGGGCCATTTCCTGCTCTCCTTCGTCGATCACTATATCCGCGGTCGCGCCGTATCGATGCTGCCCCGGGTTCGATTCGACAATCTTCAGAATTGCATTCGCGATGTCCTCGAGCGGTCCGTCCCGGGAGACCTCATCGAAACCGGGGTGTGGCGGGGCGGGGCGACGATTTTCATGCGCGCCGCCCTCGAAGCCTATGGCGACAAAGATCGCACGGTATGGGTCGCCGACTCCTTCGAGGGGCTTCCCGAGCCCGATGCGGAAAAATACCCGCTCGAGGCGAAGGCCTTTCATGGGGTCATGCACTCCAAGGTCCTGAAACACTTCGCCGCCGACGAAGAAGACGTGCGACGCAACTTCGCGGCGTTCGGGCTGCTCGACGGCCGAGTTCGTTTTCTAAAAGGTTGGTTCAAGGACACGCTGGCGACCGCCCCGATCGAGAGGCTCGCGATCCTCAGGCTCGATGGGGATCACTACGAATCGACCATGGATGCGCTGACAGCTCTCTACGACAAGGTCTCACCGGGCGGGTATGTCATCGTGGATGACTATAGCGAAGATTCCTGGACCTACTGCAGGCGCGCGGTCGAAGAGTTTCGCGCCTCGCACTCCATCGACGGCCCTCTGGTCAGGGTCGATTCGAGTTGCCATTTCTGGAGGCGCGATTCTTGAATTCGATGTGCCCCAAATCCTCGAATTGACCATTCGCCGCCGCTAGAGTGGGTTGCAATGAAAGCCCCAAGGGTATCCGTCTCAAGCGCGACTGCATCAGGTAAACGTCTTCCAACCATGGCCGCGTTGTTTCCAAATTTGCGAACCCTTCCACCACACCCGCCAACCAATCGTGAATCTTCGCCAAGCCAGCCGCCGGCGGCGGCATTGACACTCTCGCCGGATCCGGCCTCCGTGGATGCGATCATCGTCCCATCGGCCAGCCAGGCGCGGCCACTGATATCGGCGGGTTCGCCGGGTGATTTCTCCAATCGGAATCTGTTGAGCGAGGGGGAAGAACACGATCTCAAGGCCTTGATCGAGAGCAAGAATATTCGGCCCCTGCCCTACCCTTTCGGTTCCGGCGTTGCGGTGGTCAGCGATATAGACAATTCTTCGCGCGCTCAATACGAGGCTTACGTCGGCACGCTGGTGGATGAACTCGGCCTTGATTTTGGAGATTCGACATGGTTGCGATGGCAATGTTCGCGTGGCGCCGCCAACGCCTTTGGTTTCTTTTCGCCACATCTTGCCATAGGTGGGCTGGAGGCGCGAAAATCCTTTGATAATACTCGCACGTTTAATGAAAGCGTTGCGGAGTTTCACAAGGGAAACGTGGATCACTTCCATGCGTTCTCGTCGCGTGGTCCCCGCGTCGTTCTAATCGACCGTTTCGATCTCTCGAATGACGGCTACGTCGAAATCGAGTTCGACGGGTTCCAGGACCAAGGCCCCTGGAGATGCGACGACGTCTTTGTCTTCGGCGTTTGCGTGGTCGGGAGGCCGGGAAAGCCCGTCGCGGTCCGTTCGGTCACCGTGCGCGAACGCGGGGGTATGGTAAACGACACCTACCGGGCCACGCCATACGACGCCCCGCCAAATGGACGCGAGCACAGGCTTTTTACGATCCGCAACTCCGCCGACGACGAGGCGACGGTTCCGCAACTCGACAAGGTCCACACGATAACGGTCGAGTTTCATGAGCCCGGGCACGCCGCAAACGTCGAGCGCGTCATGCTGATCAGTGTATTTGGTGAAATCCTGATCGAAAGGCTCAACTATCTTAGCGAACGATTTAATGTCGAAATGAACCTTGTCACCGAGCACTCAGGACTTCATTTCCGAAACCCGTCCCGCTCGCGTGTCGTTGACCCGATGTTGAAGAAGCACATAGAGGAATTCCGCGGGCCGACGGAAACCTACAACGGTAGTTTGGTTGATGACGAAGGAAATCTCGTCTTTTCGACAGACGCCGACAATCCCTATTCATTCTGCCGGGTATTTCCGGACATTTCCACCGATCAGGAGCTCCGATTTATTGTCCCCCACGCAGCGGTCAGGGCCTCTGGCTGGGACGCGCTGCAGCTTGTCACCCCGTCGCCGACGCGCGCGGGCGGCGGCGTCTATTGGGCGCAGCGGACGTCGCCGAACATCAACCAACCGTTGCAGGGCAGGTGGTTCGATGGTCACACGCGGCAGGATACCTTCGCCGGCCGCGTGTCACGCGTCCTGGAAGAAACCGCCCGTGAGCCGGGGCTGCTGTGGCCCATCTACACCCATCTGGGCAGCCTCGCCGGGCAACCTATGCCACAACCCTATTTCGAGCCCGGCCCGCTGCGCGCGCTCCAGGATCGCGTATTCGACATCTCGGGCGACGCGGCGTCCGCCGGTTCGCGCCTGTGGTTCACGCGCGCCACGGTGCTCTACGACTATGCGCTGATGATGCGCGGCGTCGCCGACCATGTGCGGCGTCCCGATCCGGACACCGCGCACATCCGCTCGTGGACGGATCCTGTCCTGGGAAAGACCCTCCCGCGCTCGCCGGCGCAGCTCTATGGCCTGACGTTCTACGTCGAAGACGCCTGGAAGGCGCGGGTCAGTCTCGACGGGCGGCCGATCAGGCGCTTGGTTCGAAACCCCGGTGACGAAAGCGGAAGGCCTTCGGTGACCATCGCCGAGGCCGATATCCGCTATGTGCTGTTCGATCGGCTCGACCCCGCGGCGAACGACGCCGGGATGGAGCCACTGGGCGGCGACTGGGCCTGGATTTCCTCAGCCGAGGCTGAAAAGGGTTTCGGCCGCCTGACCGTGGCCGCCCGGAAGGGGCCGGCCGGTCGCTCCGAGGACGCGCGCGCGAGCCTAAGGGCGCCGCTGCGTGGATGGGCCCCGACCGGGGCGCAACTGGCCGCGTTTTCGGTCCGGCCGGAAAAGGGCGCGCGCTGGGGGTTCTTCTTAAAGACGCGATCCGGTGGCGGGTTCTATTTTGGGGACGAAGCCCTGGCCGGGCACGTCAAGGGCCGAATCACCGCCTCCTATTTCTTCCCGCCCATCGAGGTCGCCGGCGACGACTGGGGCGTCTTCGTGGCGCCTTTCCACGATCTCGCCTGGGCGAAGGATTCGGCCCCCGGCGGCCCCATGCCGAGCCACCCGATGAGGGCCGTGACGATCCTTTGCGCCGGCCCGGCCGGTTCGAGCGTGAGCATAGACAACGTGGAATTCCTGCGGCCACGCACCTTAGCCCGCGGCGAAGGGTCAAATCCCGGATGGTGCCTGGGCGGCCATTTGCCCGATTTCGAGCCCGGGGCCACCGTCCAAGCGGCGGCGGTGGGCGCTACCGGCGTCCCGCCCCTCACCGCGACGGTCGATCAGCTTGGTTATTTCTGCTTCGGCCTGGCGCCGGGCGGCATCTATAAGGTCTGGTCCAGTTCGGCCGCCGGAGAGGCCTATGATCGCCGCGGCCCCCTGGTCGAGGTCGGCGCCAATTTCATGGGCCTGGTCTTGAAACGCCGTTCCGGCGGGGAGGCCGATTGATCGCGCCGCGGCGGCGGCCGGCGGTCAATGCCGATCGAGCTTCTCGCGAATGAGGGCGATGATCTCGCCGACATTTTCGGGCTCGCCGATTTCCTCGACCTCGAACCGGATGTCGAACTCGGCTTCGATCGTCACCACCAGCCTGACGTGCAAGAGGCTGTCCCACGGCTCGACGTCGTCCGGCGTGGTGGCGCTTTCCAGCACGAGAGCTTCGTCCTCGGTCAGGTCACGCATCATGACCGTGACACGCCGTAGGATTTCGTCGTCGGTCATGGCGTCCACCGGTCCGGCCAGCCCTGGGATCAGGCAATCGCGCCAAGCCCACGAATGCTGAGGAGCAGCCGCCTGTTATGACGCCGTGGCGTTCCGCTCAAGAGCCGGCGCCGTCGATTTCCGCCCACGCCCCTGCCTTGTCGGGTCCCGTGCGAGTCGTTATAGGCCCAAGCCTCGCGCGAGAGGACGCGTAGCTCAGCGGGAGAGCACCTCGTTCACACCGAGGGGGTCGCTGGTTCGATCCCAGCCGCGTCCACCAGAACGCCGAAGTATCGGCCTTTCCCGGGCTCAGGCGAAGTGCGCCGATCTTGGCCCGGTCAGCATCGGGCGAGAAGGTTCTGAGCGGTGATCGAGCCAGGCCGGCGCCGCGCCCCCGGACCCTTCGAAGGCGGCCAAGGCGGCGATGAACTTTTGGCTCGCTCCTGAAAACCCCGACGTCAGGGCCGTTGAAGGCGCCGCCGAGGAGGTGGCGTGGTCGTGGATCAGGACCCCTCCGCTCCCATCGCTGGCGGCGACGAAGGTCGAATTGCGATAGTCGCCGACCAGGGTGAGGTGGGCGGTGCGGGCTCCGTCGGTGACGGTGAGGACGCCGCCATGGCTGTCGCCCGAATAGGTCGCCTCTCCCGCGCCGGTGAAGGCGATGTCCGCCAGATCGAGGAACGTTCCCCCGGTCTTGGAGAAGCCGAAGATCGAGCCGCCGTAGTGTTGCGACCGGCCCAGCTCGAGAGTCCCGGCGGCGGCCGTGAAGACGACGTTCTCGGAAAAGGCCGACGCGAAATCGAGGGTTCCGCCGCCGATGCTGGCGACGCCGCCGCCGGTGACCCCGCCCCTCACGGTGAGGGCGCCGCCGGTCACGCGCAGGCCGCCGGTGTTCATCACCGCTCCCCTGATCGTCAGGGCCCCGGCGCCGACCGCCTCGATGAGACCGGCGTTGGTGATGGTGGTCTTCGCCGCTCCCAGGACGAGACGGCCGGAATCGATCAGGCTTTGGCCCGCGGCGATGGAAACCTTCCCCGAGGACGAGAAGCTCGCCCCCGACCCGATCTCCACCGTTGCGAAGTTGGTGAAGCTGGTCGCCGCCATGCTGCCGGAGACCGTGACGTTCCCGCCCGCCAGCAGGCCGGTGAGGGTTCCGGTCCCGCTATCGAGGTCGAGGGTCCCACCGCCGCCCAGCACCGCCCCTCCGAAGACGCAGCCCGCCTCCACTACGAGGATGTCGGCCGAGGTGCCGAACCGAACCGCCGTTCCGCCGGTCCCCAGGATCGTGCCGAAGTTGGTGATTGTCACGGCTGTCGGTCCTTGAGCGTCGATGCCGATATCGCCCATGATCGCCCCCGCCTTGAAGTTGGTCACGGCGCCGCCGGCGGTCAGGACCACGCCATCGCCTTGCGCGCCCGTGGGGCCGGTCCTTCCCGAGTCGAGCTCGTAACCTCCCAGTCCGCCGTTCCCGCCGACGATCATACCCTGGTTGACGATCTCGCCGCCCGCAGTGACGTCCACGCCGTCTCCCCCCACTCCGCCCGCGGTCACGCCGGAATAGTACGAGCCGCCACCCCGGCCGCCGAGCCCGCCGCTCACCGTGCCGCTGTTGGTGAGGCGGCCGGAGCCGAGCAGGCGAACGCCCGCGCCGCCCGCCACGCCCTCCGCGCCCGGTTCGCTCGCGCCATGGCCCCCGTAGCCGCCCTTGCCCCCCGTGATGGCGCCGATGTTGGTCGCGCCGGCCGTCCCGCTCAGCACCACCCCCGCGCCGCCGACGCCCGCGGGCTCGCCGGGACCTCCGTTGCCGGACTCGGCGCTCACACCAAAGCCGCCCGCGCCGCCCTGTATCACGCCAATGTTGTCGATCACCACGCGACCGCTCGCCGCCACGCCCACGCCGCCGACGCCCGCCAGGAACGAGCCGCCAAAGCCGTCTCCGCCCAGAATCGTGCCGCCATTGCGCACCGTTCCCGCAACCCCGATGACCACGCCCGTGCCCCCGCCCCCGGCGGCGCCGAGCGCGCCCGGCCCCCCATCGCCGCCCCTGATCAAGCCTGAGTTGCTGACGTAAGCCCCCGCGAGGGCTTGCAAAGCTACGCCGCCGAGGCCGGCTGCCGCCGGATAACCGAAGTTTGATTCCGACTGCCCCAAGCCGCCTTCACCGCCCAGGATCTGGCCACTGTTGATCACTTGAGCATAGGCCCCGAGCGCGACGCCAAGGCCGCCCTGACCACCCACGGCGCCTTGAATTGCAAATCCGCCCTCGCCGCCGGCGCCGCCGTCGATCAGGCCCGCGTTGGCCAGAACGCCGCCCGCCGACAGGAGCGCGCCAGCGCCCCCCCGACCGCCGACGCCTGGCTCACCGCCGACGTATTCATAGGTGGTCCCCCGGCCTCCCATGCCGCCCGCGCCGCCGCTCATCGTACCATGGTTGTTGACGGTCGCCGCCCCGACGATGGAGACGCCCGCGCCGCCCGCGCCGCCCGCGCCGCCGTGGCCGCCGTCGTGAGCTTCGGTTCCGACCACTCCCGCCCCCCGCCACCACCGGTGACCAGGGCCATATTGATGACCGTGCCCGCCGCCCGCAGAACCACCCCCGCGCCACCCGTGCCACCCATGCCCGATGCGATGGCCGCGTCGCCCACGCCGCCGACGCCGCCGCTGATCAGGCCGGTGTTGTTCACCCGCCCCCCGACCGCCAGGTCCACGCCTCTCGCCCCGGCCCGTCCGGCGCCCCCGGTCCCACCGGCCAGGGTTCCCGCGTTCACCACCGTCGCGGAGGCGCTCGCCAGCACCCCGGTTCCGCCCACCAAGCCCGTGCTGGTGATGCTGAGCACCGAAAACGTGGGCGAAAGGGTGTAGCCGGCGTTGTAGGTTCCGGTCAGGATCTTGAAAGCCATGGCGAGAGCCCTCCGCTGCCTTGCCGCGTGGCGCCCCGCGGCGCCTCTGGAGTCGCGACGCTAGGCGCGAACCTCGAACGTGTCCCCTCGAACCCACACGGCAGGGTAACGAGCGCGTGTTGCCAGCGGGAGCGGGTCCAGCCTATGTCCGCCCATGCTCGACGCCTTCCCGCCGAGGCACGTCTCGGTCGCCCTGTCCCAGGTGGACGCCACGCCGGCCGGGGACTGGCCTGACGTGCACTGCCTGGCGATCCTCTTCACCTCCCGCTCGGGAAGTTCACATCTGGGCCGCGAGATCACCCGCCGGTTCGCGGTCGGGCGGATCGAGGAAAGCTTCAACGCGCCTCGGATCAATCGCGAGGGCGGCGGGGCGGAGGGCCTTAAACGGATCATCGCCCTGGACAGTGAGAACGGCTGGTTCGCGCTCAAGACCTCGAACCGCGGCCTGATCATCGGTGAAGCCCTGGGTTTTTTGGAAGCGGCCCGCGAAAAGACGGGATTCATCTTCCTGGTCCGGCGCGACATCGTCGCTCAGGCGGTCTCGATCGTGAAGGCCCAGCAGACCCAGCGCTGGCACTCCATCGCGCCCCCCTCGAGCGCCACGCCGACCTTCGATTCCGCCGCCATCGCCGAACAGATCGGGGTCGTCGAGACCATCATGCGGATGCTTAAGGGGTATCTCGACCGGGCCGGCCGACCCTGGATCCCCGTGGCCTATGAGGATTTCCACGATGGCGACATGTCCAAGGTCGAGAGCGCCTGCCTGGCATTGGGAGCGCCCAGGCGGGCGGAGGTCATCGCGCCGGTCAACCCGCTCGAAAAGACCTGGGACGAAGTGAACGCCGACTGGGTGGCGCGCTTCGAGCCGGATCCCAAGACGGCGGCGATCATCGCGCGGTATCAGGGCCTCGTCGCCGCGGCCGGTCCCCCGCCGCCGCCCCCTCCACCCCTTCGGGATCCCCCTCCCTCGTGAAGCGGCACGGGGGAGGATCGTTCAATCCTCCCATGCGAGCGCAGCGAAGCGGGGGGGAGGTGGCGCGGCGCTTCTCCAGCGCCGGGACGGAGGGGGCGCGCCCCCATCGGCGACCAAGTTCAGTCCAGCGCCTTGGCCACCAGCAACCCGACCAGCAGGCCGGCGGCGAAGGCCGCTCCGGCGGAAATACCGACCGCGGCGAATGGCTTCTCGGCCACCGCGCCGCGCAGGGCCTCGCTCTGCTGACCCGCCCAATCGCTCACCGCCTCGGCGCGATCGGCTACCGCGGCCTTGGCCTTGTCGACGGCCGCGCCGATGTCCTTCTTGCGCGTGTCGGGCGCGGCGCCCGCAGCGCCGGAATCTTTGTAGATGTCGCTCATATCGAACTCCCTGATTGCCGACCCCTACAACGCGACCCGGGCGTTTTCGCTGCATGCCCGGTCGACGGACGATGCATGCTCACCGTTCCAGCTTGGCCCTGGCGGCGTCCAGGCGCTCCACGAGTTCGGTTCGCCGGGCGCCGAATTCGGACGATAGGGCTGCGCGCCGAACCTCCAGGGCCTTTCGCTTTCGCTCGAGGATCGCCGTCTCCCGATCGTGCTCCTGGTCGAGGGCGGCGAGGCTCGCCTCGAGGCGGGCGACGCTGGCAATGTCGGCCTTAGTCGGGCCCGGTTTGGGCTTGGCGGGGGGTCGGCGAGGCGCCTTGCCGATGTCGACGCTGACCCCCCGCTCGACGATCTCTCCAGGCCTGGAGAGCGCCAGGTCGAAGTCCTGGCCGCTCGAGATCTCCCGCGCTTCGCCGTCCTTGAACAGATCCCGCTTGAATCCCCACGCGGCCAGCGCCTTGGCGCGCGACGTCGTCGCCAGGGTGTAGGCGTGAAAGCCGTCCGACCAGGCGAAGACCTTCAGCTTCTTCGCCATGCCCAGCTATCCTCCTCCGGCGGCGAACTCATAACCACGATAGGAACGCCAACCCGAGGAATATTTCCGAGGCGATGGATGCGGAAGGGTGACAGCCGCGCTATCCGGGCAAACCGGCGCCGCCCCATGGCGGCGCGCGTAGGGACAACTGGCCATGGCGAGGGACAAACCGCCTCGAGTGACAAGGCGTTCGATACGCTGGACGGCGCTGGTGCTGAACGTAACGGCGGCCGCCCTGCTGATCCGGGGGGCCGTGGCCTGGTTCGGCCGCCAGGCGCCTCCCGCGGGGGGCCCTTCGCACATTCCGTTGAGCGGCTGGAGGGCGATCGCGGGCCGGGTGTGGAAGGCCTTCAACGCCGACCACATCACCATCATCGGCGCGGGCGTCACGTTCAACATCCTGCTGGCGATCTTCCCCGCCCTGGCGGCGTTCGTCGCGCTCTATGGCCTGGTCGGCGATGTCAGCCAGGCGCCCCGCCAGCTCGCGACCCTCGCCGTCGTGCTTCCCCGCGATGTCATCGGCTTCATCGGCGAGGAGATGACGCGTCTCGCCCACCTGCGGAGCGGCGGCCTTTCGTTCGCCCTGGTCGCGGGCGTGCTGGTTTCCCTGTGGAGCGCCAATGGGGCGGTCAGGGCGATGATCGTGGGGTTGAACATCGCCTATGAGACCACCGAGACGCGCGGATTTTTCAAGCTCACCTTGATCTCCCTGGCGTTCACCGTCGGCTTGCTGATTTTCCTGTTCGCCGCCGTGCTGGCGTTGGCGGCCGGGGCTGTCGCGGGCCCTTTCCTGGGCGCTCGGGTCGCATGGATGATCGGCTTGGGGCGCTGGCCTCTGCTTCTGGTCGCCCTGGCCGGCGGCCTGTGCCTTCTCTACCGGTTCGGGCCGTGCCGCCCCTTCGCCCGCTGGCGATGGATCGCTTGGGGAAGTGGAGCGGCGACGCTCCTGTGGCTGGCCACGTCCGCCGGCTTTTCGCTTTACATCGCCCGCTTCGCCCATCTGGGCCGAACCTATGGCCCGCTCGCCACGGCCGTCGCCCTGATGCTGTGGATATGGCTGTCGGCGATCATCGTCCTGACGGGGGCGGAATTGAACTCCGAGATCGAGCGCGAAGGCGCCTGAGCAGGCTTGCCGCGGCCCGCCAACGGGTCGGGAGCGGCACATCCGGCGAATCGAAAGATTTGAACACGAAGCTCACGAAGGGCGCGAAGAACACGAAGGAGGAAGAAAAGCGCTTCGCGCGAAGCGCCAAATTCAAACTTCCTGTCCTTCGTGCTCTTGGTGATCTTCGTGGTTCATGTTTTCGCCTTCGGCGCGAAACGCGTCGTCAGCGCATGGGCTTCAGGTAGACTATCTTGGATCCCCGGCCGGCCATCAGCAGCCCGACCAGGAGGCCCGCCGCGGCGGCCAGGCAGAGGGCCGTGAAGGGCTGCTCCCTGACGAACGGATCGACCTTGTCGGCCGCGTCCCGGGCGGCTTCGGAAACCCGTCGGTAGGCGTCCCGCGTCTTGGCCAAGGCCTCCTTGGCTTGGTCGGCCACCTGGCCGATCCCCTGCTGGACGGAACCCATGGCCTCCTGCAAGCCGCCTTCGAACCGAAGCCGGTCGCCTTCGGCCTCGAGCCGGCGGTCACCGAGCGCCTCGCCAGCCAGGCTTTCGAGCTTGCCGGCCTCCATCTTGGCGCCGCCTTCGAACTCGTTCTCGTTCATGGTCATTCTCCTTCAAAATGAAAATCGAATTCACCGCCGGCGCGAACTCGCCTTGGGTGATTTGCCATCGCGCTCCGGCAGTTGATCCAGAATGAGCTGGGCGAGGATGCCAACCAGCCCCGCCCCCACCCGCGCCGCTGTCCGCGCCGTATCCTTCAGGCTTGGCTTTGCCTTCGCGCCCCGCTCCCCGCCCTTAAGGATTCTGGGCGTAAGCACCCCGAGCAGCGCCGCAATCACGGCGAAGGCCGCTGCGGTCAGGCCAGCGGCGGCGGCGGCCGACAGGCCGAGCCTCAGGACCGCGTAGAGCGCAAAGGCGGCGGCCACGAGGCTGATCATCGCCGCGCAGGCCATCATGAGAGCGGCGCCCACGCCCGCGCCGATGCGCGCAACAAATCCCCTCAACATTCTTCGCTCCCAGATCGTCGTGGCCCGTCAACGCCATGGAGCCGCCGATGTTCCCCAATGTCCATGGCCGATGAGCGCCCTCGCGGAACGCAATCCCGCGCGCCGTGTTCTTGCCGGCAAATCAGCCTCGAGCCGGCGACCTGCAAAGCCCTCATGCCGAAGACACAATCCAAGCTGCGGCCCGTCCCACCTTGACCAAGCGGAAATCCGCTGCCGCCTGGAAGCGCCTCGCCTTCGAGCCGCCTCCCGAGGCGTTCGCCCAGGCCCTGATCGGCGCGACCTTGCTGGTCGATGGCGTCGGCGGGATCATCGTGGAAACCGAGGCCTACGACGTGGATGATCCCGCCTCCCACAGCTTCAACGGCCCGACGCGCCGCAACGCGGCGATGTTCGGCCCCGCGGGGCGCGCCTATGTCTATCGCTCCCATGGCCTGCACTGGTGCCTCAACATCGTCTGCGGGCCTCGTCCCGGGGGAGCGGCCCTGATCCGCGCCATCGAACCGCGCGAAGGCCTCGAGATCATGCGCCGCCGGCGCGGGACGGGTGATCCCGCCCGCCTTTGCGCCGGGCCCGGCCGCCTTTGCCAAGCGCTGGGAATCGGCCCGGAACACGATCACGCGCCGCTCAACGCGGACCCGTTCTGGATGGCGCCGCCGGCCGAACCGCCGCCGATCATCCGCGGCGCGCGCATCGGCCTCTCGCGGACCGTTGAACGCCCTTTGCGTTTCGGCCTGGCGGGATCGCCTTTCCTGAGCCGGCGTTTCGCGCCCCTCTGACCCCGCCCGCCAAGGCGCCTCGGGCGACCATGGACGACGCCGGCCCCGCCCCCTTCAAAGAAGCGATCATCCGGTCGCGCGGCTGGCGTTGCGCTTGCGCGTCGCCGCGCCCTTCTGGGCCGACGCCGAGCGGGCGGCGGCCGAGCGGCCGGCCGACGCGGCGCCGCCGGTCTTGCCGCCCTTGTGCGCCGCCGGATGGCCGGTCACCTTGCCTCGGCTGGACCCGCCGCTCTTCTTGCCGCCGCCATCGTCCTTGTTGACCGTGGCCCAGGCGCGCCGCTCGGCCTCCTTGTCCGCAACGCCCTTCTTCTCATAGCCTTGCGCGATGTGGTCGGCCTTGCGCTCCTGCTTGCCGGTATATTTCGACTTGTCGCCCCGAGGCATGGCGGTCTCCTCCAAAACGGTATCGCGGCAACGGATCGGTGCGCGGCATGGTTCCCGACCAGGAACCAAAGCCGCGAGCGGCGAGTTTCGCCGCATATAAAACGCCGCGCCCCACGGCGAACCCTTCGGAGATTTCCCATGAACCGCAGTCTGATCATCGTCAGCGCCTTGGCGCTGCTGGCGGCGTGCAACAAGGCGCCTAGCGCCGATTCCACCGCCGCCGACACTACCGCGCCCGCCGCCGCCATGCCCGACGCCAATCCGGCCGCCACCGTCCCCACGCCGGCGAACGAGGCGTCGGCGCCCGATTTCGTTCAGAAAGCCGCCGTCGGCGACATGTTCGAGATCCAGTCCAGCAAGATCGCCCTGCAGCGTTCGACCAACAAGGACGTCAAGGACTTCGCCCGGATGATGATCAGCGGCCACACCAAGACCACGGCCGACCTGAAGGCGGCGATCAAGGCGTCCGGCCAGGCCCTCACGCCCCCGGCGGCGCTGCCCGACGACAAGCAGGCGGCCTTGGACGACCTGAAGAAGGCCGACGCCAAGGATTTCGACAAGAAATTCATGGACGCCCAGGTCGACGGTCACCAGCAGGCCCTCGACCTGATGGCCCGCTACACCAAGGACGGCGACGTGGCCCCGATCAAGGACTTCGCCGCCAAGACCGGCCCCGTGGTCCAGCAGCATCTGGACAAGGCCAAGGCGATTCAGGGCGCCTTGACCTGAGAGCGAGGTTGTCGAGGGCCGCCGACGGAATATACGCGCCCTCCGTTCCCCGCTGGCGGCTGAGTTTGTCGGCGATCTCGAGCGGCGGACCGCCTAGCTCGTAGCGAAGACGTCAGGTCTATAAACGACATATGTCATATGCGGGAGATGACAATTGACGTCATAGCCGCTCATGCCTATTGTGGTGAATGGCGAACGCCACGCTCCTGTTCGAGACTAAGCGCCTGTACGATGATGACCGGATCGCGCAGGCAAGGATTTGGGTCGTGCCGGCCCCTGTGCGAGGGTCGAGCCACGTCCTCAAATATTCTCTGTTCTATGAGAGCAAGGACGACCGGCTGGTGGGGTATGACAACGAAGCCGGCAAGGGCGACCATCGACACTATGAGGGCCGGGAGGAATCCTACACGTTTATGACGGTCGAACAGCTCGTCATGGACTTCCTGGCGGACGTGTCGGCCTTGAGAGGCGGTGACGTATGAGCGACGAACTGAAGATTCGGGTTGGCGGTAGCCTAGCGGGCGATCTCGTCGACTTCGTCACGGCTTGGAAACGCGGCGAAGCCGGTGACAGGCGCCAAGAGCGTGTGCTGTCCTTCGAGTCCTGGGAGGGGTTGTCCTCGGTCCTGACCGGCGAGAGGTATCGGCTCCTTCGCCATCTTCATGCCAGTCCGATGCGGTCGGTGAATGCGCTGGCCAATGCGCTGAAGCGCCAGTATCGCCGGGTGCACGAGGACGTGACGATCCTCGAGCGAGCGGGCCTGCTTGATCGCTCGCAAGGCGACGTGAGGGCGACGGTCGACAAGCTCACCGCCGAAATTGCCTTGTGACAGCGGTCGCCAAACCACTCTTGGAGCGCAACCTCGTCCCAAGCGTACTGCCCTTGGCCAGGTTCGGCACGATTTGGTTCTACGGCGCGATCGCGCTTTCCCATGCGGCGAAAGAGTGGGTGGTGCTGGATGCGCTGGCCGGATTGGCCTGTGCGCGGCGGCGGCGTGGCGGTCGAAGGGCGTCCAGCGAGCGCCGTGGCCGACGGGCGTCAGGCGGCGCTTCTGGCTCGTGTTCGGTTTGGAAATCATCGCCGTCATCGCCGCCGTGAACCCGGCGCCGCGACTTGGGCGGGGCGGCTACCTCCCGCCGGTGATCGCCGCGATCATCGAGCTGCATTTTCTCCCCCTCGCGGCCCTGCCGCGCACGCCGGTCTACTTTCTGACCGGCGCCCTGCGGATCGCGGTCTCCCTCGGGTCGCTCGCCGTGGGCGACCCGGCTCGGCGCGGCGTATGAGTCTGCCTGGGAAGCGGCGCGGTCCTGTTCATGACCGGCCTGTACCTCGTGTGGCGCGGCGGGCGCCGGGAAGCGCGCGGCGGCGCCTGAACGAATCGCGGCCGGCGGCGTTGATGCCCGGCGCGGTTTCTCGCGCCGGGAGGTGATCATGGCTCTTGGCAATCCCACATGGCGCGGGCATCTGCGGCTGTCGCTGGTGACCTGTCCGGTGGCCCTTCACAGCGGCATCTCGCGCGGCGGCGAGGTGCATTTCAACCTGATCAATCCCAAGACCAACAACCGGATCAAGATGGTCACCACCGACCCCGACGAGGGGCCGGTCGACCGCGAGGACCTGGTCAAGGGCTATGAGGTGGAACCGGGCCGCTACGTCCTGCTCACCGACGAGGAGATCAAGTCAGTGCGCCTGGAAAGCACCAAGACCATCGACATCGAGCGCTTCGTCGCCGCCGATGAGATCGACCGCCTGTATTGGAACGATCCCTATTTCCTGGTCCCCGACGGCAAGCTGGCCAATGAATCCTTCGCGGTCATCCGCGAGGCGATGAAGGCGTCGGGCCAGATCGCGCTGGGCCGGGTGGTGATGTCCACGCGCGAGCGGATCGTGGCGCTGGAGCCGCGGGGCCGGGGCATAATCGCCTACACCCTGCGCAGCCATGATGAGGTGCGCGACCCCAAAGAGGCCTTCGCCGGCATCCCCGCCACCAAGGTCGACCCGGCCATGGTGGCTATCGCCAACAAGATCATCGAACAGCAGGAAGGCCCTTTCGATCCCGAGCAGTTCACCGACTGCTATGAAGAGGCGCTCAAAGCGATGATCGAGCGGAAGGAAAAGGGCAAGAAGCCGGTCTCGGTGGAGGACCCCGAAGACACCAACGTCATCGACCTGATGGCCGCCCTGCGCGCCAGCCTCGGCGGCGCCGGCAAGGCGGGCGCGAAGGCCGCGCCCAAGCGGAAGGCAGCCGCCAAGCCCGGCAAGGCGGCGGGCCACCGGCGGGCGCGGGGCTGAGAGGCGCGGTGGCGGCGAAACTCTCGACCTATCGGGCCAAGCGGGACTTCGAGATCACCGCCGAGCCGAGCGGGAAGACCAAGGTGGCGCCCGGCGAGCGCCTCCGCTTCGTGATCCAGAAACACGACGCGACACGCCTGCACTATGATTTGCGCCTGGAGCATGAGGGCGTCTTCAAGTCCTGGGCGGTGACCCGGGGGCCCTCGCGCGATCCGGCCGACAAGCGCCTGGCCGTGGAGGTGGAGGACCATCCTCTCGACTATGGCGACTTCGAGGGGACGATCCCGCAGGGCCAGTACGGCGGCGGGACGGTGATGCTGTGGGACCGGGGCTATTTCGCCTCCACGCCTGGCACGACGGTGGCCAAGGGCCTGGCCAAGGGGGACCTCAAGGTCGTCTTCGCCGGAGAGCGGATGCAGGGATCCTGGGTGCTGGTGCGGATGAAACACGACCGAGCCGGCGGCAAGCGGACCAACTGGCTGCTGATCAAGCACCGCGACGAATTTTCCAGGGAGGACGACGGCGACGCCCTGACCAGGGAGGCCGTAACGTCCG
The DNA here is from genome assembly GCA_038323535.1 of Caulobacterales bacterium. Classification (GTDB taxonomy): domain Bacteria; phylum Pseudomonadota; class Alphaproteobacteria; order Caulobacterales; family Caulobacteraceae; genus Acaudatibacter. The sequence continues at coordinate 3,025 of JBBQGZ010000007.1, read as the reverse complement.
TCGCCTCGGGGCGCACGATGGACCAGATCGCGCGCGGGGTGGGCAAGGGGCCGCTGGCCTTCATCACCGCCAAGGCGGCCAGCAAGACGCGCAGCCCCCCGCGCGGGTGTGGAATTCCAACCGGGGCGATCCGGAAGCTTCGGCCGAGGCGGCCCCGGCCGCGGTGCCCGAACCGCCCCGGCCGGCGCGCAAGCGGGCCGCCAAGGGCGCGGCGTCGCCGCCTGCCCCCTTCGTCCCACCCCAGCTCTGCCGCTCGGTCGACCGCCCGCCGGCGGGGGACGGCTGGGTGCATGAGATCAAGTTCGACGGCTATCGGATGCAGCTTCGCGTCGCGGCCGGCAAGGCCACCCTGAAGACCCGCAAGGGGCTGAACTGGAGCGCGCGATTCCCCGAGATCGTCGCCGAAGCCGAAGCGCTGGGCGACGCCCTGGCGGACGGCGAAGTCGTGGCCCTGGATGGCCAGGGCGCCCCGGATTTCGCCGGCCTGCAGGCGGCGCTTTCCGCGAAGCGCACCGGCGCCCTGGTGTTCTTCGTCTTCGACCTTCTGTTCGATGGCGCCAAAGATTTGCGCGGGCTGCCGCTGCACAGGCGCAAGGAACGGCTGGCGGCCCTTCTCGAGGCGAGCCGGCTGGGCGCCGGGCGGCTGCGCTTCGTGCCCCATTTCTCCGACGGCGGCGACGCGGTGCTCAAATCGGCCTGTTCGATGGATCTCGAAGGCGTCGTCTCAAAGCGCCGCGACGCGCCTTACGTTTCGGGCCGCTCCGACACCTGGACCAAGGCGAAATGCCGCGGCGGCCAGGAGGTGGTGGTGGCCGGCTGGGCCAGCGAGGGCGCCGCCGCCCTGCGGTCGCTGGTGGTAGGGGTCTATCGCGACGGGCGGCTGGTTCCCGTCGGCCGGGTGGGGACCGGCTTTGGCCGCGAGACGGTGGAGGCGATCCTGCCGCGGCTCAAGGCGCTGGAAACGAAGAAATCCCCTTTCGCGGAGGCGCCGCCGCTTGGGCGCGGCGTCACCCACTGGGTGCGCCCCGAGCTGGTGGCGGAAATCGTCTTCGCCGGCTGGACCGGCGACGGCCAGGTGCGCCAAGCGAGCTTCAAGGCTCTGCGCGAGGACACAAGCCGGCGCAGGAGGTCGCCGCCGAGGTCCGCCGCACCGGTGGCCAAGGTCGCCCGGGCCGCCAAACGCGAAGCCGCCAAGGCCCCTTCCGCCAAGCCCTCCAGCGGGGCGGTCTTGGGCGTGAAGCTGTCGCACCCTGAAAAGGCGCTCTGGCCGGCGGCGGGCGAGGGGCCGGCGGTCACCAAGCTCGACCTGGCGCGCTATTTCGAGGCGGTGGGCGAGGCGATCCTGCCCCACATCCAGGGCCGGCCGTGTTCGATCATCCGCGCCCCCGACGGCGTCGCCGGCCAGACTTCTTCCAGCGCCACGCCATGCCGGGAACCTCGTCCTTGCTGACCCTGACCCACGTCGCGGGCGACCCCAAACCCTATCTCCAGATCGATCGGCTCGAAGGCCTCGTCGCCGTCGCCCAGGCCGGCGGATGCGAGCTGCATCCCTGGAACTGCGAGCCCGGCCGCCCCGAGGTCCCCGGCCGCCTGGTCTTCGACCTCGATCCAGCCCCCGACGTCGCCTTCGCCGCCGTCATCGAGGCGGCGCGCGAGGTTCGCGACCGATTGGACGCGGTCGGCCTGATCTCTTTTTGCAAGACCACCGGGGGCAAGGGCCTGCATGTGGTGACCCCGCTCTTGGCGTGGGCGAAACGGCCGCTGGATTGGCCGGCCGCCAAGGCCTTCGCCCAGGAATTCTGCGAGACCATGGCCGCCGACAGCCCCGACCGTTATTTGACCACTATGGCGAAAGCCAAGCGCACGGGGCGGATATTCCTCGACTATCTGCGCAACGACCGCACCGCGACGGCCACTGTGGCTCAAAAACCCGAGATCGAGTGCGAGGCCGGTGAGGCTCTCGCACCTGGGCAGTTGCACGAGCGCGCGCGCGAGGCGTAGCCGGGTCTGATAGCGATAGAGCGGCATTCCGGTCCATCGCGTGAACGATTGCGTCAGGTAGATCGGCGAGGCGCCGACCTGCCGCGCGATGTCGCCGAGCGAGAGGCGCGCCTCGCCGTAAGCCTGCAGAACTTCTCTCGCCCGGTCCACGATACGGGGCCGCGCGCCGGCCCCCGGTTCGAGGCTCGCGCCGAGCGCCTCCCGCAGCGCTTCAAGGGTGAGTTCGTCGGCCTCCAGGGGGTCGCTGTGCTTGTGCAGGCGCAAGATCGCATGGGTCAGCATGCGAAGGCCGTCGCGGTTTGGGCCGACGGCCTCCGCGAACGGCCCGCCGGCGCCGCGCGTTCTTTCGCGGCAGAGTTCGTCGAGCAGCCGCGGCCGCAAGGTGATCACGACGCTGGCGTGCCCCACGCCCGGGATCGGATGGGTTTCGGAGTAGTCCTGCCCACCTCGGACGAACAGAATTGAATTGGCGTCGACGAGATGCGTGGCGGCTCCGACACGCCAGCGGAACGCGCCGTGGTAGGGGAGCACGACCTGATAGTCGGGCGAGTGGCCTCGCCCGGGGCGAAGGGCCGAGGCCGCGAAGTCCTCGACGAGGAAATCCCGGCCGGCTCGCAGCGAGAGCCGCCAATCCTCGGCCTCCGCCCGCGCGGCCCCGTGGTTCCAGGCGAGAGGGTTTGAACCGCATCCTGGAACGCGACCGATCGATGCCGACTGCATACGACACATCCGCCCTTTTCGACTTGCCTCCCTGAATTCGCGGCTTGGCGCTGTCAGAATCTTAAGGCGGCCGATCGGGTCATGGGGCCGATCCGCTCGGCTGCCCGCCGTCAATCGCCCCCGAGCGCCAGAACCGGCCGGGCGACGAAGGCGACGCGCTTGCCGGTGCTGTCGAGCGCCGCGCCCGTGATCACGCCCTGGTCGTTGATGTCGCGCGCATCGATGAGCGTCCCCGGGTAGCGGTGCGCCAGGAGCGTATTGAGGTCGACCAAGGCCCCGCCCCGCCGCCAGAGGAAGGCCCGGC
>JBBQGZ010000006.1:0-43235 GCA_038323535.1 Caulobacterales bacterium | reverse complement strand
GCTCACCGCCTCCCACCTTCCCTGGAAGATGGTGCCCACCAACCCCAGCATCATCAAAATTCACCATGTGACCGTCAGCGCCACGGTTCTGGGCATCTGCGGCCCAGGAAACGTGAAAGCCGTGCTCGACACGGGTGGCGTCATCACGATTTCCGGGGCGAGCCTCCCTGGCTTGGTTCCGTGCGCGATCAGCGGGACCCTGCAGACCCACCCTCACCTGAGAATCCACAGCTGAGACTGAGCTAGTTTGAATTTCCCGGCTCCGGCGGCAGTCTCGCGATGCTGGAGCCGGGCGGCTGTCGCTTACCTTTGGACCAACCGAGAGAGGCTCAGAAGATCAGCCGCGCCATCGCGCAATCTTCAGCGCCATAGGCCGTGCCGACTCCGGGATGGCTGCTGACGGCCTTCCCGCGTGTCAGGCTCCCAGGTGGCGGATCGCCGCCCGATCGACTCCACGGGTCGCCCTGAGTCCGGGAGGGGGCAAGCCGGCGGCCCGATCGCGGGGAACAGACCATCGCGCTAGCCGTTGGCTGGGTAGGTTTGGATCGCCATCGCTACCCCCGATCAGGATGTTCTGCGTCCATGACGAGTTACGCTTCTCGGCGATCGACAGCGCGCGCCCACCCGTCATGACCATGATCTTGGCCCTTCTCGCCGGTCTCCTCGTGCTCGCCTTCGTGATGCAAGACGCATTTGAGGTGATGTTGCTGCCCAGACGGGTAAAACGGCGCTGGCGCCTGACGGGCTTCTACTTTCACTTGACCTGGACCCTATGGACCCGCCTGGCCGTTTTCGTTCCGGCTGGAGCGCGAAGAGAGCGCTTCCTCAGCATCTTCGGCGCCCTGTCGATGACGCTGCTGGTCTCCCTTTGGGCGGTAAGCCTGATCGTGGCCTTCGGCCTCCTTCAGTGGGTGGCCCAGCAAGGCCATGGGCATCGCGCCGTCTCAGACATCGGCGAACAGATTTACATGAGCGGGGTCACGTTCTTCACCCTCGGCTACGGCGATGTCGTGCCCCGTTCATCCTGGGGGCGGGCGCTGGCCGTGGTCGAGGCCGGCGCCGGGTTCGGCTTGATCGCCGTAGTGATCGGGTACCTGCCGGTCCTCTACCAGTTGTTCGCCCGCCGGGAGGCCCACGTCATCCAACTGGACGGACGGGCCGGATCGCCTCCCACCGCCACCACCATGCTTTGCAGGCATGCGGAGAGCGGCGGGTTGGACAACGTCGACGATCTCTTGCGGGTCTGGGAAATCTGGGGAGCAGATCTGCTGGAGAGCCATCTCTCCTACCCAATGCTCGCCTACTATCGCTCGCAACACGACGACCAGTCCTGGCTCGGGGCGCTCGCCGCGATCATGGACACCTGCGCGCTGATCCTTATTGGGGTGGAGGAGCTCAAACCGCTTCAGGCTCGCATGACCTTCGCCATGCTTCGGGGGGTCATCGTCGAGTTGGGGCGATCGCTACAGGTGTCTCCCGTCAAGTCGATCGACCCGGCTCGCCTGTCTTCAGAGGACTATGTGAAAATGATCCGCGCCTTCGAAAAAGGCGGCTTGGTTTGGAACGGCGGAGAGCAGGCCGCGGAGACACTGTCGGCGGTGCGCGCAACCTATGAGCCCCTTCTGCAGAGCTTGGCGGAGCACTTACTGATACCGCTTCCCGGCTGGATCGCCACCCAGGATGACGGCCCCGATCATTGGGAAGGCGGCCCGCGCGGAATCATCGCAAGACGGCTTGTCGAAGGCCTCGCCGACGGTAGCGTTGCTTCTGAGGCCTCAGTTCCGGGGCGTCGCGGCCGAACCCCCGCCAGTCGGCTTCGTGATCGATTAAAGTAGGAGCGGGCGACGGGCAGCGATCACGCTCTCGTGGAGAGCCCATTACGAGGTTTTCGGCTGCCCGATTTCTCAACGACGGGATGGTTGGTATGCACCCTGCGATGGCCAAACTCGGGCACATCATAGCCGTACGCCGAACTGTGCCCCTTGAAGGATTAGAGGCCCGCCCCCGGCAAGGAGAGGCCTTGACCCGTCACGTGCACTGTTCACCGGATCGGTTGCGTGAACGCCCGCATGCTCCCCGCGCCATGCCCAGCGCCCGCGGCCACGCCGGAGCGCCAAAGGCTGAGCGCAACGGCTCCTTCCGCCACGGGCTGCACAGGAAGGAGATGGCCGAAGCGCGGCGCGTCGTGGCGGACATGAATCGGGCGTGGCGGGCACTGCGGAAGGGTCTCTGACGACCGGAACCGAGCCCGTCTCGCGTCGTTTTGCGGACGCCGGGCAACCGGTGGCGGGACGGACCACGCGCTTGTGTATGCGTGGGACGTACGGGAGTCCTTCCCCGTGGCGACGAGGCGCGGCATCGTCTCAACGCCCCCGCCTTTGGGACGGGCCCTCGCCTAAACCTTGATCCCCATCGCCGGCCCGTGGAACCGCAGCCGGCCGTCCTCCATCAACTGGAGAGCCTGGAGCCGGATGGCACGCTCCTCCTTCGATGCTCCTACTGGTCGGACTGCAGGTAGACCGCCCACATCCTTGAACGCGCCTTCGAACTGGCCAGTCCGGGGCTATGACAACGTCACCGCTATCCGGCGTCAGCTCGCTCGGGAGACGATGGCGCAGATTCGTCCGCCTTGCGGGGCTGCGACGGTAACTTTGGGGAACTTCAGACAAGAAGAATATTTTGAAAGACCGCCGAAGACCTATCATCTCGGTCAGAAATCGAAAATCAACGAGCCGAATCATTTAATAAATCGCCCTCGTGGAACTACTATTGTTTGAGCGAGTTGCTAAACCCAAGGGACGTTTTCGAGGAAAAAATCATGAAAACACTTTTGGCAACAGCCGCCATGGGCCTTGCGACCCTTGGCTTCGCGACTTCGGCTTCCGCCTTTCGCTTCACCCCCCGAAACACATCGTTTACGGCCACGGGAGCAGTGACGCTGACCACGCCCACGACGAGCGTTCCCTGCAGAGCTAATCTCCAACTGAACACGCTCACCATGGGAGCCACTATCACCTCGGCTTCCTTCGGCGGCGACGCTCGGTGCAAGACGCTCCAAGCCTTGGGCCTGCCATGGCACATGTCGACCGGCAGCGCCCACAGCCTCCAGATTTACCAAGTCGACCTCTCCTCCGTGGCTCTGGGCAATTGCGGTCCTTCCACGGTGCCGGCGCAGGACACCGATAAGGGGAAGATCACCATCACCAGCGCGGGCCTGCATGGCTCGGGTCAGTTCTGCACTCTGAGCGGCACATTCACCACGACCCCGCATCTGGTGATCACGGGCAAGTAGCGAACTTGAGATCAACCACAGGCCCCGCATCGCGTTTGGTGCGGGGTCTTGGGTCGTCAGGGCCGGGGCGCCATCGGGCCTAGGGGCAAGCAGAGCCCGCCCCCAAGTAAGGAGCGGTCGTTGAGCCTGGCGCGGCCACGCTCAGGCATTGTGCCGCGTGAATGCCCGAATGATCTCCAGGCCATGGCCCGTGCTGACTCAGGGACGACCCGTGACGGGCGTCCCGCGTGTTAGGACGGCTCGGGGCGGGGGTGGGTCAGGGCCTCCCGTGGTGGGGCAACCGAAGGTCCTTAGGGGTCGGACAAGCGAGGAAGCGCTGGCGGCGCCGCAATCCCGCCACGGCTTGGCTGATTGATCCGAATCAGCGAACTTGTGCGGCGGGGCGGGGAAGGTCAATCCAACGGATGATCCTGGCGTGGGGAGCGCATCGCCAGCGCGCGCGCCTGGGGGTGGCAGGGGTGATTATGGTGCGAGCGGAAACCATGCAGTGAGGGTCGCTTCGATCCTTTCGGCGGCGTTCCTTGCCGCTTGTCTGTCCTGCGTCGCGTTCGTGGCGATGGCGTCGAACGTCCCGATCCCGCAGACCGGCGCCTACCTGAGCGTGAGATTGGACTCGGCGAACGTCTCCGGCGGGGGCATCCCCGGTACGGCTGAGTTCAAGCAACTGCCCGCGTTCAACAAACTCATGGGCCGCCCGATGGCCTACATCCCGATCTTCCTGCAGTTCGGTAAGACACTGCCATTGGAATCCCTCGCGACGGCTGATCAACTAGGGGGAATCCCGCTGGTCGAGCTGAGTTGCACCGACGTGGGGGCCATTGCGGCGGGAACCAACGACCCATACCTCGCCGCCCTCGCCAAGACGATCAAGGCCTTCGGCAAGCCGGTTTTTGTCCGCTGGTATTGGGAGATGAACCACCTCTCCCGATCCAGCAAACTCTGTAACGCCTACGGGAAAGGGCGGCGTTTCATCTCGGCCTGGCGCCACATCTGGAAGGTCTTTCACCGCATCGGTGCGGACAATATTTCGCTTGTCTGGTGCCCCGGCGCCGCCGGCGATTTGGGCGTCCCCTACTACCCAGGCGACGCCTATGTCGATTGGATCGGCGGCGACGCCTTCCTCCGCGGCACGCCCCGCAAGCCCGACTTCCGGAGGCTGTTCGACGCGTGGTATGCGGAATGGTCCGGCCACGGAAAGCCCCTGATGATCGGCGCGACCGGGGCGCAAGCGGCTGACCAGGTCAGGTATCTCACTGACATTCAGACCCTACTTCCCGCGAAGTTCCCGAAGATCAAGGCTTTGAATTACTTCGACGCCATGGGCAACAACGGGGATTTCACCCTAACGGCAGACGGATTGGCCGCGTTCAAGACCTTGGCGAACGCGCCCTACTTTCAGCAATTTGCACCGTAGCATCCGCCGCCCCCACGAAGACTAAACGCGCCGCCGTTAAGGAGCGGCCCGTGCGCCGACATTAGCAGTGGGTGGTCAGCGGTAGTCCTGCTCGCCCTCGTCGTCACACTGGCCGCGTTCGTCCTCGCACTGTCTTCCAGGTCCGGATCCCCGTCCAACCCGTCAAGGGCCGCAATGGCGTCCCCAATGGCCAAGGCTAGCCGGTGGCGAGCGGCATGACCTGGGCGCCGGGCTGAGGCCGACTTGAGCCAATAGGAAGCTCTGTTGGTTTACCTCAAGGTGCAACGCCGCCCGGCCGAGCCGGAGTCCTATCACGGCAATGTGGGCTGGCGAGGAAGCGGCGGGCGTGGCATTGACGCAAGGTCAAAAGAAAAGGTGGGCGGTTCAAGGATCAGGCTCGCCGCCAAACAAGGGAGCTAACATGTATCGTGTTTTATCGACGGCGCTGTTGTCCGCCGGGATAGTTCTAGGCGGTGCTTCCATCGCATCCGCTCAAAAAGTCGAACGGTCGGGAAACACCTATCACGCCGCCGCCTGCCCAGGACCTGTGGCGCCGCAAACGGCCCGCTGTCACGCTCGTGTAGTCACCGACAGCGCCGGCAACCTCCGGGTCGGGAGCGTCTCGCCCAATGCGACTCCCTCGGGGTACGGTCCGAGCGATCTGCGGTCCGCCTACAATGTCACCGGCTCGGGAAGCTCGAGCACGACCATCGCCATCGTGGACGCCTATGGCTACGCGAACGCCGAAGGGGATCTGGCGATCTATCGCTCGCAATATGGCTTGCCCCCGTGCACGACGGCCAACGGCTGCTTTACGAAGTACAATCAGACCGGCGGCACGGGCAGCTATCCGCGCAACAACACCGGTTGGGCCCAGGAATCCGCGCTCGATCTGGATATGGCCAGCGCCATGTGCCCGAGCTGCAAGATCATCCTCGTCGAGGCCAATTCCAACAGCTTCGGCAATCTCGCGGCGGCGGTGAACACGGCGGCGTCCAAGGGCGCCCACGTCATCTCCAACAGCTACGGCGGCGGTGAATCCGGCTCTCAGACTTATGAGGCCTCCTACAACCACCCAGGGATCGCCGTTACCGCGAGCTCGGGTGACAGCGGTTACGGAACCCAGTTCCCCGCTTCCTCCGCCCATGTGACCGCAGTCGGAGGCACCCACCTGGTTCGTAGCAGCACTAGCCGTGGCTGGACCGAGACCGTCTGGTCGGGCGCCGGCAGCGGATGCAGCGTCTTCTACGCCAAGCCGGCATGGCAGACTGATCCCTCCTGCAGCCTGCGCATGGAGGCTGATGTCTCGGCGGTCGCCGATCCCAACACCGGCGTGGCCGTCTATGGCCCGACTCATGGGTCCAGTTCCGGCTGGCTGGTGTTCGGCGGCACCAGCGTCGCCGCACCGCTCATCGGCGGCGTCTATGGCGTCAACGGGGGCTCGGTGAATTACGGCAGCGATCCCTACAGTCACACAAGCGCCCTCTACGACGTGACCTCCGGCAGCAACGGCTCGTGCCCGTTCACCTACTGGTGCAAGGCCGTCGTCGGCTACGATGGCCCCACGGGCCTGGGCACGCCCAACGGCGTCACGGCCTTCTGATCCCTCCAGAAGGCAGCCCCGGTCGGAGAGCATTTGCCTAAACTCCGACCGGGGTGATGCCTTTCGGGTTCGCGGCCGTTGATGAAGGTGCCATTGATGTGGCGACTTCGCACGCCTTTGGCCGCCTGCGCTTCCCTGACCCTGAGCGCTTGTTCCCCTCACGCAACGGCGGCGTCCAACCCCCTCCACGCCATCGGTCCGCCGACCCTGACTTGCGACCACCCACACGTCGCGGACGGTGACACGATCACATGCTCGGGCGTTCGGGTCCGGATCTTTGGCATCAACGCGCCGGAGCTTTCTCATCCCGATCTCGGCATCGTCGAGGAACCCGGCGGCCAGGCGGCGAGCGCCAGGATATCCGCCCTGACGCGGACGCGGGTCTCATGCGCACCGGCCGGCGATCAGCGGGACCGTTATGGGCGCATGGTGGCCAAGTGCTGGACGGCCACGACGCCGGACCTGGGGGCGGAGATGATCCGGGAGGGTTTGGCGTGTCAGTGGGTGCGCTACAGCCGGCACGCCTATGATGGTCTGGGGAGGGATTGCGGGCCGCGCGGGAAGTAGGCCAGCGAATGCGCCTCTCTAGGTGGGCCCGCGAGACAGGCGGCACCTGCCGACAACCGGACGTTCTGAAGGTCGGAGTGGGTGGGAAGCGGAAATTAGGAGCGAAGTGATCGAGTGCGTGCTGCCTTGACGGATCAGCCGCCTTTCTTCTGCGATGCCGACTGCCAGCAAACGACGGACCAATGAACCCGCCACATTCCGTCTGGATCGCGCCTGAACCCAGCTACATAATTGCCCTTGTGCGTGAAAGGGACGCCGTCCCGCATGCTGTCTTCGCTATACGTCGAGCGATAGATCGCCATATCTCCGGACTTGGCGACGTCGACGATCTCGTCAATCAGGCTCAGGTGCCAACTTGGGGCATATTGGAACGCCATCGAAAGGCCGTATCTGTCGGCCTTCGCTCCGAATGACGGCGCTCGCATGCTCTCCATTGAGACCAAATCTGGGGCGTCAAACTTTGTCGCTTTATCAATGTCCTTTGCATTGATGCCGGCGACGATCTCCGCGACGTCAGCCTTTATTTGCGACGCTATCGCCGATTGCGATGGCCGCTGATGGGTCGAAGCATGCGCTGGAGTGCACGATAAGACGGTGACGATGACCGCAGAGCCGATCCGTTTGAGCATGTTGAAGCCCCTATCTAGCCGGGCGAGCACGAAACTGTCGGCGAAAAGGCTCTGCTCGCCCAGCAGCATCGAGTTTACATCGGCCGCTAGTGTCCGCAATGGGGTCGATATTGCCCGTTCGGCTCGCACCCGGAAGCGGACGCTCGCGCTCGGCCCCGTCCCATCCAAGAATTTGTCACAAATTACCGCCCCGCCTCTGCCTACGGCAGAGTCCCCCATGCACGGTTCGACCGTAGCAGGGTGAGCAAGGGGCGACGGCCCTAACACGGGACTCCTGCCGGGACACCGGGCGGAAAGGCGTTCCGGTGAAGCTCTCCCTACCTGCCCTGCGCGAAGTCCTTGCCTTCTCAGCGCGTACGTCAGCGCCAGCCAGGTGGTCCTGGGCGTAGTTCCGGTGGTGGGGCGTGGCCGCCTTCTTGTCGACCGATGTCCGCGTACCCGCGCGGAATTGCGCCGCGCCGGTCGCAGGGCCACGGTGATTGCGAACGCCACATCGACGCGGGGATCGCCCCCGCGCCGAGTGCGCCCTTGAGCCTATTTGCCCAGATCGATGGTCTGGTAGAAGCCGTCGCCGACGAAGGCGCGGTACTTCTCGAACCCGGCCACCATGGCTTGGCCCTTCTCCTTGCTGACCGCCGCGTAACCCTCTTGCTCTATGGCCTGGTCGCGGGCCTTGTCCGGCTCGAGAAGCGCCAGAGATGGGACGTGGGTTCCAAGCAGCACATTGGCGCCCGTGCCCGAGGCGTCCATGCGCACCAGCACCGTATAGTCGTCGATCAGCCCGTGCTTCTTGGCGATCTCCTGGCCCGGAAGCCAGGAGGTTCTGAGACCGGTCAGGTAGTCGTCGATGTGATTTGGATCGACGCGGACTTCGGTAATCTGCCAAGCGCCCTTGCGCGGCGTCCAATCCTTGTATGGTTCGGCCCAGCTGGCGCTCGCCAGAGCCAATGTCCCCACGGCGCACGCCGCTCCCACAAAAAATCTCATACCAACCTCCCACGTGTTGCCGAAGCCCAGGTTGTCGAGGTCATTGGCGACCCCCCACCCGCGCCAATGCAGCAGCTTACGCCATTTATCCCGGACGAAGAAAGAGCCGCAGGAGCCTCCCGGCCCTCAAAGACCTCCTGACGCTGCGCATGGCGGCGGCCCAGGTCCCGCCGGCCGATGCCGCGTCACGGGTGTGGTCGGTGCTGCAATCGCGCCTGGAAAGCCTCGACAAGCCCACGCTGAGCCGCCTGATGGCGCGGGAGCGGTATCAGAGTCCGACCACGAAGCTGAGCGAGGCGTTGCGGCTAAGGGGCGGGCGGGACCGGTTCAATGCTATGTCACGGCGGCCGATCGCGGCCCCGGTGTGGCGGAAGCCGAGCGGAAATGCGTTGGATTCTTGAACTTTTCGTGGCGTTGTGGCGTTAGTGCTGTTGGGGCCGTTTGGACCGCGAGGGACCCATTGCAAAGAAAAAGTAGGAAATCATGAAAAATCTCTCGGCCATTGCCGTCATCGGCGTTCTGTCCTTAGGCTTCGCGACTTCCGCCTCCGCTTTTGATTTCAGCCCGGCCGCCACGAAGTTCACGGCCGGTGGCCGGCTCACTCTGACGCAGAACGGCACGACGCTTGACTGCAGGGTCCTTTTCCACGGCAAGACGAGCAAGACGGGCCATCATGCCCGCTTCGTCCGCGCGCACTTCTTCACCGATGCCGGCCACGCCTGCGCCAGCCTCAAAGCCGCCGGCCTCCCGTGGCATCTCGTACCCACCAGCCTCACCACGATCAAAATCGAACAAGCGAGCTTCGTTTCGTCGCTGGGAACTTGCGGCCCCGACCGCGTGATAGCGCAGGGCTACGGACAAATTGCCTTCAACCACACCTTTCACCCGGGCAACTGTCTGGTTAATACCGCGAACTCGACTGTCCCCTCCCTCACGATCGTCCCGTAGGCTAATTCGCATCGCCGCGCGGCGAGTCTCGGCGCGCCATTGTGTCAATCTCCCGCCGGCGCGGCGGCGGCGACATCCACCCTGGCCCCTTCGGGATGGTCGGGAATGACGGAATGGTCTGGAAACGCGTCCCCGCGCACCTGGGGCACGGGACCACGAGCGTGGCATTCAGCTCAAGTCAGTTGGTATGCGCGGCTCACCGCTTTCACCTTGTATTGTCGCGAGCACCTCGTCTGGGCTTGCCCGACTGTCTTGCTCTGACCTGGACCGAAGTGAATGTCTGTTTTGCCGGAGCCGTCGGGTACGAAGAAGGCGATCCTGTCGGCGTTGACGTAAACCTCCCGAGTCCGGTCGGAGTTTGAAAGCTTCACGATTGTAGCCATGTTGGCAAAGCCCCTTGAAGGCCGGAACTCCCGCGTCGTTTAGTACCATAAGGTGGCCGGGGTTTTCCGCTTTGGTTGAGCACGTTCATCAAAAGCCGCTCACGACCCAGTCGTTCCAAACTCCGGAGCGCGCCCTGCCGTTCGGACCGCGATTGGGACTGGCGCAAGACGCTCGCCGCACCGGCGGCATGGCAACTCGACGAAGCCGGCCACCGCCTGAATCCCAGTGTTCTCGTCACCCAGGCCGCGCCACATTGCCCTCCGCGAAGCTGCTTGACCCGCTCGGGGCCTTGTTCCATCTCCGATATCCGTCCGCGTCTCTCCTAAAGACGCCTGCCCGGCGCGTCTTAAATGCCTGTGCTGGTCGTTTCGCCAGCGATAGCGGATCGGGGTCTTGAATGTCGCTGAAGCACGGGAAGCCGGGCGTGACGGGGGAGCGCGCCGGTCGCCCCTCGGTAGCCGGCTATCCAACCTTAGACTGTTCGGGCTTGAGGGCAAAAAAGGTCGGGTCGCCGGTGAAGTGGAAGGCCGCCGTGTCCAGCGCCTTAGTGACCGCCGAGAGGATCAGATAGTCCGAGCCAAAGGGCCGATGGGCGTGCTCCATGGCAAGGAGCGCCCGACGGAAGGGCCGGAGATCATCGAACGCGGCCTTGGGGTTGGGCAGGCCGGAGTAGTGCACTTTGACCATGGCGGGGTCCCCGAGATCGAGGGGAGCCACGTGAACAAACATGGAACGTGTGAGTCAAGAGCCCTGGCTAGATTTCCACAGGGCGATCGCGCTAGCCCACCGACGTCGGCCTCGGCTTTTGGCGCTATTGGCGCTTTTGTCACGGGCCGACTGGGCGGGGCCGCCGGGTGTAAACCCTGTGTAATGCGGGCTCAGACGTTCGCGGTCTGTTCAGGAATGTTTGGGAATGCCTGACGACCCCACAATGCATTGAAAAGGCGTGCTTTTCTGCTCTCAACCGTCAAACTAGGCGAAGGCAGAATGTTGTGACGACGTTCTTAAAATCCGTTGGCCGCAAGGCCGTGAGGGTTCGAGTCCCTCCGTCCCCACCATATGGCTTCGCGCCATGGTGGAACCGAAGAAACCAGCGCGTCAGACAGCGGCCGGACCCGGACTGAAGGCGCGCGTGAACCGCACGCGGATCAGCCAGTAGATCATCGAGACCGCCACCGCGATGATCGGCAGAAAGAGGATCGGCGATCCGCGAAGGAATTCGGGAATGGCCTTGGGCTGGCCGACGAACGAGAATGCGGTGCTGAGCAGGGCGAGGCACATGCGCCAGAGGTGCCGCGTGATGCGCGGCGCGCCGGAAACGCCCCCGCGCAGGATTACGCGAAGGTCCAAGGCGGCGCCGAGCCCGGCCAAGGCCGCAAAGATGAAGGCGGGCGGGTAGGGAAGGCCGTCGAGCGTCCCTTTCGGGCTTGTCGCCGCTTGCCAGCCAAGGGATGCGCCGAGCATCGCCACGCCCAGCCCCAAGAGGAGCGCGCCGACTTCGAAGCGGCCGACCTGACCTTCCTTGCGCCGGACGGTCGCCCAGGCCGTGGCCACGAGGTAGAAGGTGAGGCCGCCGGCGACCGAGGAGATCCTCTGAGGCAGGAACGGCGCCACCGCCGCGCCGATCCCGGACATGATCAGGATGGAGACGAAGAACACATTGCCGGCCGCCCGATGCAAACGCTCGCCCTTGGGAAAGATCATGGCCGCGGCGCCGGAGACGAGGCCCGCGGTCGCGCCGCCGATGTGGAGCAAGAGGATCGCCGCCGCCGCGCCGCGGACCAGCTCGGAGCTTCCGGTGGGCGGATGGAGGATCATACCGCGCCAGCCCGCCGGCTCCATTTGGCGGCGTCCAGGCCCACCAGCATGAGCCACAGGCTTAGGGATCCCTCCCCGACCAAGCCGGGAAGCAAAATGTAGTCCGGCAGGGCTCTGGCAAGCGCGGGCGAGAGGATGGCCGCGAAGTTGTTAACGAGATAGCACAGGCCGGCGATCGCCATCAGGATGCCGAGAAGGCGGGGAAGGAACGTCGACTTGAAGACGAGGTAGCCGATCAGGAGGCAGTAGACGCCGAAGAAGACCAGGCTGATCTCATAGCCCTCGCCGTGAGCCTTGAGGGAGGCGTAGGCGAAGGCCCGCCGCTGATCCGGGTCGAACGCGGCCAGATAGGGCGCGCCTCCCAGCCATGTCAGGGGGGCGAGGAGACCCAGAGTGGCGAGAGCCAGGACGGCGATCCCCACCAGGCTGAACAAGGCCGCGAGGCGGGAGAGGCCCCGGCTCACCGGCGCGAACAGCTCATAGAAGAGCAAGGTCACGACCGTGTAGCAGACGAGCCCGACAAGGTCGCAGGCCACGCCCACCCGGTACAGCGGCTCGGAGGCGAGGATATTGGCCGCCGTGGCGGTCGCGTCGCCCGAGACGATCAGGGTCGAGCGGACGAAGCCCTCGGCGAACATCCCAGCCAAGATGGTGGCGAGGTAGAATACGCCGGCGATCCTGGCCTTAAGGCGGGGCGTCGCGTCGGTCATTCGATCCATCCTGTCAGAGCTTCGCGAGGACGGGAGCGAAGAAGCCGGACCAGGCGCCGACGATGCCGACGCTCATCAGGGCGGTGAGCCCGACAAGGCCGCCCGCCATGGCCAATTGGCCGCCCGGCACGGCTTTTTCCCTGGCGCGGAAGTAGAGTTCGAGGACCGCCAGCGGCACGAGGTAGCAGCCGAAATTCCAGACGGTGAAGACCGGGCTCGCCATGCTCAGCTCGCCGCCCAGCGCCTTGGTCACGAGCGCCAAGGGCGCGACCCCGACGCGCAGGAACCAGACGCCGTTGGCGACCATGAAGGTGCGCATCGCCCAGCGGCGGTGGCTGGCGAAGTCGCGCGCCAAGACCGTGCGCCAGGCCAGGGCCGCGAACGTCAGGATCAGCGCCGCGTCCAGGGAGATGGCGATGGCGCCGAGGCCCGTGGAGGTGCGCCGCACCCAGGTCATGTAGAGCCCGGCGAGGCTGGCCCCCATGGCGGTCGCCAGGAACAGGCGCCCG
The DNA here is from genome assembly GCA_038323535.1 of Caulobacterales bacterium. Classification (GTDB taxonomy): domain Bacteria; phylum Pseudomonadota; class Alphaproteobacteria; order Caulobacterales; family Caulobacteraceae; genus Acaudatibacter. The sequence goes on along the minus strand of JBBQGZ010000006.1, from coordinate 30,374 downwards.
GTCCAACGGTGGACCGCCGGCGCGCGGGCCCGGATCTGGGGGACGAGCTGCAAGGTCCCGCCGAAGGTGACGATGGCGGCCATCAGCACGTGGGCGCCGAAGGCCAGGTTCCCGGCGGTGTCGCCGGCGACGTAGCCCTTGATGAGCATCTTGTTCAGGCGCCAGGCCTGGAAGTTCCCGGTGAGGGTCGAGGGGCCATAGAAGCGGGCGATGTAGAAAAGGAACATCCCCTGGCCGATCACGGCCGCCGCGAACCAGAGCCTGGCCGCGGCGTTCAAAGCCTCGATCGCGACGGGCTTAGCCGCGCGGGCCGGCGTCAGGACGGTGGTGGTCATCCAAGCTTCCTCCACATCGGGGTTCGGGGGCGGTCAGATCGGTTCACGGCGGCGGCGCTGCCACACCGCCGCGGCGAGGAAGGCCGCGGTGACCGCCAGCCCGGCCCAAAGGCCGGGCGTGCTCAGGAACCTGACCGGATCGAGTTGCTCCAGGCCGATTTGCGGAGGATGGGCGTGGCCGATCCCGGCCCGGGGATGGACGGTGAAGGCTTCCCAAAACCCCCCCAGGCGGTACGCCAGCAGGGAGGCGAAATGCGACGTGTCGAAGGCGATCTTTTCGACCAGGCAGAGCGCCAGCGGCGGCAGGAAAGCCCACAGGAACGTCGTGCGCCGCGCCCAGCCCGAGACCAGCATCAGCCAGCCGTAGATCGGCGCATACCACAGCGCGATCACGGCCAGGCCATAGAGGAGCACCAGCGACATCTGGAGCAGCGGCGGGGTCGATGGTGTCGCGACGCTCGTGCCGTTCGCGGCCAGGACGACCGCGCTCATCACCAGCATGATCAGCTGCGTGGCGACGACGGTCACGAAGACGACCAGCGGCAGGACGACCAGGGGAATGGCCGCCTTGGCGAGCACGGTCGTGAAATCCGAAACCGGCAGGGACTTCCAGAACAGGATACTACGGTCGCGACGTTCGTTGTGCAGCGCGCCCAGGCAATAGAAGACCCCGACGATGAACCCGGTCAGGAGGATCGCCACCGCGGCGAAGTCGTAGGGCATGGCGACCAGGGCGCCCTGCCTTGCCGGGTCGAGCGCAAGGACGGCGCGGCGATTGTGCGGCAGGTTGATCGTGCTGATCGCGAACCCGAACAGCACCACCCCAGCGGCGATCAACGGCGCGATATAGATCGAGCGGTTCTCCCACAATTCCCGTCGCACCGACCAGTAGAAGGGCCGGGTGGCCGGCAAGGCGGCGGGCGGCCCCGCGCGCGGGGCCCGGTCGGTCTCGGCCATGGCGTCCGATGGCGTGGTCATGCGGCGGCTCCTTGCGCCCCGGCGGCCTGGCCCCCGATGACGGCGACGAACAAGTCGGCGATGCTGGGCGTGCGCACCTCGCCGAGCGCGGCGAGCTGGGCGCGATCGACGGAATCGAACAGCAGGATGCTGCGGCCGAACACCTGCCGTTCGTGGATCGGCCGCAGCGCCCGCGCCGCGGCGACGTGCTCGGGATTCGCCATCACTTCGAGATACCGCGCCTCGAAATCCTCCATGCTGAAGTCGAGCACGATGCGGCCGCGATTGATGAACACCAGATCGGTGAGGATGTGCTGGACCTCCTCGACCTGATGGGTCGTCACGATGATGGTGCGGCGGTGATCGAAGTAGTCGTTCAGCAGGGAATCGTAGAACTGCTTGCGATACAGGAGGTCGAGGCCGAGCGTCGGCTCGTCCAGCACCAGCAATTTCGCGTCGATGGCCATCACCAGGGCGAGGTGAAGTTGGGTCACCATGCCCTTCGACAATTCCCGCACCTTGCTGGCCCGCTTGATGACGGTCTTGCCAAGAAAGCCTTCCGCCTTCGCCCGATCGAACCTGGGATGCACGCCGGCGACGTAGTCGAGCACCTGTGAAACCCGCATCCAGCGCGGCAGCACGGCGACATCGGCGATGAAGCAGACGTCCCGCATCAGCTGATCGCGCTGCGTCCACGGGTCGCGCCCGAGAACCTTGAGCTCGCCTTGATACGGCGTGAGGCCGAGAATCGCGTTGAGAGCCGTGCTCTTGCCGGCGCCGTTGGGACCGATGAGCCCCAGGATGCGGCCTTCTTCGACCCGCAGATCGACGCCGTCCAGCGCGACGGTGGCGCCGAAGGCCTTACGCAGGCCGCGGGCTTCTATGCATGCCATGGTCTCAGCGCTCCTCACGGGTATTGGGCGGGGATCCGCCGGCTTCGGCGGCCGCCAAGAGTTCCCGCGGCGTCAGGCCGAGCCGCCGAATGGTGGCGTGGATCCCGGGCCATTGTTCGGCCAGGAATTTCTGGCGCTCGCCCCGCAGCAGCAGATCCCGCGCGCCGGCGTTTATGAACAGGCCGAGACCTCGTTTCTTCTCGACCAGCCCGTCATCGACCAGTTGTTGATAGCCCTTCAGAACCGTCAGGGGATTGACCCGATATTCGGCCGCGACGTTGCGCACCGACGGCAGCGGATCGCCTTCGCCCAGCATGCCGTCGAGTATCATGGCGACGACACGGTCGCGAAGCTGACGGTAGATCGGCTGACTGTCGTTCCAATCGGGGTCCATAGTGCGTTCCCATCGCCTCCAGGGGAGGCGTCCACCCCGACATGATCTGCTGGGGTAGTGTTATAGTTGACCATAACACCGCATTCGGCGCAACTGTTTTTTACACCCGATGTTTTGCAACCGGCCGCCGGGCGTCGTATGGGCGACCTCTCCCCGCCTGCCCTCCAACGCCGGGGCGTGCAACGAGGCCGGGCATAGACCTGCGTGTCACGAACGAGAAAAAAACGCAGCCTGGGCTCTTTAGTGCGCGAGTCGGTTCTTATGCGGAAGTACGCGGCGAGCCGGTATCCGCACGAGCTGGACTACGATTGGGCCGCCATCCCCTACAACCGCATCGCGATCGTCAACCTGCTGCTGTCGGCCAATCCCGGCGCGCGCTATCTCGAAATCGGCTGCGCGTCGAACCAGCTCTTCGACGCGGTGATGGCCAAGGACAAGATCGGCGTCGATCCGGTGAGCGGGGGGACGCACCGGCAGACCAGCGATGAGTTCTTCGCGGGGAATGGCGAGCGGCGGTTCGACGTCGTCTTCATCGACGGCCTGCACGTCTACGGCCAGGTCAGGCGTGATCTGGTCAACGCCCTGGCGGCGGTGAGGGCGGGGGGCTGGGTGGCGCTCCACGACATGCTGCCGCGCGACTGGGTCGAGGAACACGTGCCCCAGATTTCCACCAGCCGGTGGACGGGCGATGGCTGGAAGGTGGCCTTCGAGCTGCTGAACGGGCGAGACCTCGATTTTCGGATCGTCGCGGCGGACCATGGCGTCGGGGTCGTGAAGGTGTTGGGCGACAATCCCGGGATCCCGGACCTGAGTGCAGGCCTCGAGCCCCTGCGTTTCCGCGATTTCCACCGGCGCTTGCCCGAGCTTCCGGTGGTGGATTTCGTCGCGGGGAAGGCGTGGATCGAGGCTCACCTGGGCTAGCGGCTCGCGTTTGCCGGCCAAGTCGCTAAACTGGGGGGATGAGAGACATCGTCGATATCCGCGGCGCCTCAGGCGCCGTCTACCGCTTCAACCGGCTCCGGGAGGGTCGGCCCCTGTCGCCGATGGGCGGCAACTTCCTCTATCTGCGCGAAGCGGGCGAGGGCTATGAGGTCGTCCATGTGAGCGAGGGCCAGAACCTGTTGACCGACGCGCGCGGGCGGTGGGACGAGGCGGTGCGCGATCACGGCGCGGCGCATCTCTTCACCCGCCTCAACATCACCGAGCGGGTCCGCCTGCATGAACACGAGGACATTGTGGAGGCGGTTCGCCCGCCGATGAATCCAGCGGCGGCGACGGCCGGCGCGGGCTAGGCGCCGGCCTTCGGCTCGCCGGCGAACAGGCGGTTCAATTCGCCGCCGGAGGCGCCGCGGGCGAAGGCGCCGAAGGTTCCCTCCTGCGCGATCTCGCGGGCGGCGCGCAGGAACTCTCCCCAGGCCACGCGCGCCAGGGATCCGCCGACGCTGATCCGCCGAACGCCGAGATCCGCCAGGGCGGCGACGGGAAGGCCGGGGGTGAGCACATTGACCGGCTTGGGGGCCACGGCGCGCACCACCTCGGCGATATCGGCCCCGTCGCGCAGCCCAGGGGCGTAGAGGCAATCGGCGCCGGCCGCCGCGAAGGCGGTCAGGCGGCGGATGGTTTCGACGAGGTCCGGCCGGCCGGCGATGAAGCCCTCGGATCGGGCGGTGAGCATCACGCCGGTCCCCCTGGTGTCGATGGCCGCCCGCGCGGCGGCGACGCGCTCGACCGCCAGATCGAAATCATAGAGCGGCGCGGCGGAATCGCCGGTGGAATCCTCAACCGAGAGGCCGGCGACCCCGGTCTCCAGCGCCCGGGTGACATGGGCGGCCACGCCCGCCGGGTCGTCGGCGAAGGCGTTCTCGAAATCGGCGTTGACCGGCACGTCGACTGCGGCCGCAAGGGCGGTCAGATGGGCCAGGACATCCTCCAGGCCCACCGCATTGTCGGCCCGGCCCATGGACCAGGCCATGCCCGCGCTGGTGGAGGCCAAAGCCTTGAACCCGAGGCTCTGCAGGGCGATGGCCGAGCCGGCGTCCCACGGGTTGGGCAGGACGAAACAGCCGCTCTCGTGCAAGGCTCGAAAGGCGGCGCGCTTGTCGGCGGTGGTGGCGGCCATCGTCCAGGATCCCGTTGTTCAGCGCATGGCGAGCGGCGCATAGCCCAGGTGCAGCCCGGCGTCGACCAGCAGGGCTTCGCCGGTGATGTGCCGGGCCGCGGGCGAGGCCAGGAACACCGCGGCGCCGGCGATGTCCTCGGCCGTCGAGGCGGCCTTCAGCGGCATGGACGCGGCCACGCCGGCGCGCAGGCGCTCCAGCGATTCGGGCGCCATGGCCCGGCCGAACCAGGGGGTGTCGATGAACCCCGGGCAGATGGCGTTGACCCGGATCCTGGGGGCCAGGGCCCGCGCCAGCGACAGGGTCATGGTGACCAGGGCGCCCTTGGAGGCGGCGTAGGGAACCGACGAGCCGATGCCGATCACCGCCGCCACCGAGGCCGTGTTGACCACCGCCCCCGGCTGGGGCGCGGCCTCGAGCAGGGCGCGCGCGGCGCGGATCATCTGATAGGGGCCCACCACATTGACCGCGTAGAGCCGCAGGAAATCCTCGTTCGAGACCGCACCGAGGTCGGCGTGGTCGTTGGCGAACTTGGTCACCCCGGCGTTGTTGAACAGGGCGTCGATGCGCCCGAACGGCTCGGCGGCGGCGGCGATCGCGCGGCAGTCGGCGTCGAGCGCCACGTCGCCCCGCGCCAGCACGCCGCGGGCGCCCTCGGCGTCGACCCGGCGCGCGGTCTCCTCGGCTTCCGCCTGGTTCGACGCGAAGTTGATGATCACGGCCTTGGCCCCGCGCTCGGCGGTCTCGACCGCGATCGCCCGCCCCAGGCCGGTGGAAGCGCCGGTCACCACCACCACCCAGCCGTCGAAGTCCTTGCCCATGACACCTCTCCCGCCGCGGCTCTTTCAAGCCTGATAGCGGGCTCGGGCGGCGTTGTCGCGGCCCGTTCAGGCGCGGTCGATGCGCGCCGCGTAGCAGCCGCGCCCGGCGTTGTGGGCGTGCAAATAAGCGACGGCCCCATCGGCGAACAGGCGCTCGATCAGCGCGGGCGCCGCTTCGCCCGGGCAGAGGTCGGCGCCGATCATCATCCCCGCGTCGTCGAACGCGCGCACGGACAGGGTTCGTCCCAGGAAGACCTCCGGGATTTGGTTTTCGACCGTCGCGGTTTGCGTCGCGGCTTCGCGCACGAAGATGGCGTGGCTGGCGCGATAGGGGGTGGGCGCGCTCTGGTGTTCGTGGTTGAGCAGCAGCACGGTCTCTCCGGGTTCGGCGTCCTTAAGGGTGACGCGGCAGGGGAATCCCGGTTTGGCATCGACCGTTCGCCGTACGGCGAGATGCTCGGCGAGGGCCTCCTCCGACAGGCCGAATAGCGGGCGGAAGCGGTCGACGGGCAGGCCGGTGACGATGAAGCTCATGGTGGGATCTCCTTGTTGTCCCGCCACCCTGCCGACGCCCGCGCGGGCCGGCCATCCGGTTCTTGCGCCCGATACGAAGGTTCCCGCCGCCGGCGTTCCGCGCTAAAGCCCACTGCCATGGAAGGGGAGCGCTTGACCCAGCTCGGCCGCGAGGTTCCGGGCTTCGCCAGCCCCGGCGAGGCGGTGCTGGAGCGCGTCGCCAATCCCCAGGCGGGCAGGCTGTATCTGGCCAGGTTCACCGTTCCGGAGTTCACCTCGCTATGCCCGGTGACCGGCCAACCCGATTTCGCCCGGCTGGTGATCGACTATGCGCCGGCCGACTGGCTGATCGAGTCCAAATCCCTCAAGCTCTATCTGGCGTCGTTCCGAAACCATAGCGCCTTCCACGAGGACTGCACCCTCGCCATCGGCCGCAGGATCGTCGAGGCGGCGGGGCCGACGTGGCTGCGCATCGGCGGCTATTGGTATCCAAGGGGCGGGATTCCGATCGACGTCTTCTGGCAGACCGGGCCGCCGCCGGACGGTCTTTGGCTGCCCGACCAGGGCGTGCCCACCTACGGGGGCCGCTAGCCGCTCCACACGGTGGTGATCGCGGCGAGATTTGGTCGCGCCCGCTCGAGCGGGGGTTCGGAGGGCGTCCCGAGATGGATGAACCCCGCCACCTTCTCGCCCTCGCCAAGGCCCAGCAACCGCGTTGCCGCCGGATCATAGGCGTACCAGTCGGTGATCCAGTTGGCCCCGTAGCCCATGGCCTGGGCGGCGAGGATCAGCAGGGTGCAGGCCGCGCCGGCCGACAGGCGCTGTTCCCATTCCGGAATTTCCCCGGCCGTGTAGCGGGAGATGACCGCCACGGTCAGCGGGGGGGTGCGGATCTTGCTAAGCTTGGCGGTCGCCTTCACCGCGTCGGGCCGGGTGGCGGCGATGGCCTCGAGGGACCGGACGAACGCCCGCTTGCCCGCGCCCCGCAGGATCACGAAGCGCCACGGGGCGAGCTTGCCATGGTCGGGCGCCCGGGCCGCGAGTTCGAGGAGCTGGCCGAGCTCCGCTTCGCTAGGCCCGGGCGCGCGGAGGTTGAGCGCCGAGGCCGAGCGCCGGCGGGCCAGAAAGGCCAGGGTGGTGGGCGACGCCTCGATCGGAAGGGCCTCGCCGAAGGCCGGGGCGTCTGAAGCGGATGGGGTCATTTTGGCCGGTCTTCTCATGCGGCCCCGGTCTAGCGCGCGCCGGTCACGCGCCCCATATCGAATTTGAAGGGCTCGGGAATTTGGCAAGGGAGGGGGTCCCCATGGCCCACCGTCTGGAAGTCGTCGATCATACCCTCGCGCCCCCGGTCTGGGCGGCGCTGCGCAACGAAGCCCAGCATGTGGCGGTGAGCGAGCCCAGCCTGGCCTCGATCCTCAACGCGGTCATCCTGCGGCACGAGCGCTTCGCCGACGCCCTTTCCTATCAGTTGGCCCGAAAGCTGGGCGATCAGGAGTTCCGCGCCTTGAGCGTGCGCGAGATCGCCGACGAGGCCTTTGCCGCCGACCCGTCGATCATCGCCGGCGCCGAGGCGGATCTGCGCGCCGTGCTCGAGCGGGACCCGGCGTGCAAGGGTTATGTGCAGCCCCTGCTCTACTTCAAGGGGTTCCTCGCCCTTCAGACGCACAGGGTCGCCCACTGGCTGTGGCGGCGCGACCGCGATTCCCTGGCCTTCTACCTGCAGAGCCGGATGTCGGAACTCTTCCAGGTGGATATCCACCCCGCGGCGGTGGTCGGAAAGGGCGCCTTCTTCGACCACGGCACCGGCATCGTCATCGGCGAGACGGCGAGTTTGGGCGACGACGTCTCCATGCTGCACGGCGTGACCCTGGGCGGCACCGGCGCGCACCGCGGCGATCGCCACCCCAAGATCGGCGACGGCGTTCTGCTGGGGGCCGGGGCCAAGGTGTTAGGCCCCATCACCGTCGGCGACCACGCCAAGATCGCCGCCGGTTCGGTGGTTCTCAAATCGGTCCCCGCCCACTGCACCGCCGCCGGCGTCCCGGCCCGGCTGATCAATTGCCCGACCTGCGACGAGCCGGCCAAGAGCATGGACCACACCCTGGCCGACGCGGCCTATGACTATGTGATCTGACCCTTGCGGCGGCGGCGAATGCCGCTAGGTTCCGGTCCATGGATCAGAATGACATCGACCGCGTCCAGGCGCACCTCAAGCGCACCTTCGGCAATCCGCACATCGCCGTGAAGGCCCGGCCCAAGCAGAAGGATTCCGCCGAGGTCGAGATGAAGGGCGAATTCATCGGCGTCATCTACGAAGACGAGGACGAGGACGGCTCGTTCATGTTCGAAATGGCCATACTGGCGGAGGACCTGGAGGGGTAGGCTCGGAGCGCGGGGTTTGTCAGCCCGCCTCTTTTTTTGCTCGGAACACTGAAATCGCGCCAGAAAGAGCGGACTGGAAGTCCGCGCTCCAGGATGCGCCTCACCCCCCAGGCTGTGCCAAAACTCAACAGTAGGAGCCTGGCGCGAGCCCCAGCATTTCGCCGGCCGCCTCAGGCGGGAGGCGTCAGTCGCTGACTGTCTCCACGGCGATGCGCCTCTCAGCGGTCATCGGCTGCTGACCATTCGAACGGCAAGGGCGCCTCTCGAAACGCGAACCGGTCGAGATGCTTGGCGACGACCTCTTTGAGCCGCTCGACCGCTTCTGCATCTTCGGTCTCGACCGTGACGAGCAGAGCATCCGCGCTGGCCTCCAGGGTCGCTACGGCGAACGGGAAGCGAACTTGTCCTCGGGTCTTCGAGAATTCGACTTCGAACTTGTGGCGCCAGTGCTTGCACAGCTGCTGGAGGTATCTTGAACCGCAGGCCGTCTTCGCACGGCCTCTGACCATGGCTAAGCCCTCTCGAGGATTGTCGGGGTAGTCTCGACGGCGCCGCGGCCTCTGGCGCTCTCCGCGCGAGCGTTCACCACGGAACGATGCGCCCCTCACGGTCGAGGAATTGCAGGCCGGGTTTGCCCTGCTGCGAGAGCAGCACGTCCACGACCTGCGGAATAGCCTCCTCGATCGTGAACGTCGCGCCCGGCCCGCCCAGAGCGGTGCGGATCCAGCCCGGGGCCATCAGCACCAGGGCGCGGGGCTTTGCGACATGACGCGCAGCGTAGGACCGCATGAACTGGTTCAGGGCGGCCTTGCTGCCGCGATAGACGTCGTTGCCAGCCCTCTCGTTGTTGGTGATGCTTCCCTGGCCCGAGGACATAACGCCGATCAGCCCATCGGCGGGGACGAGGTCCTGCAAGCCCTCGATGACACGCATCGGGCTGAGCGCATTCGTCACCAGGACGCGAACGACCTCCTCCGTCGACACCGTCCCGGCGGACTGCTGCGGGTTGGCGTTGGCGATGCCGGCATTGTGGAACAGGATGTCAAAGCGGCGGCCGACGAGCCGGTCATGCAGCGCCGAGATCTGATCCGGCTCTGAAACGTCGAGCGTCGCGATTTCGAGACGGCCGGGATGTTCATCCGCGAGATCGTGCAGCCCGGTTTTGGCGTCGCCTCGCACCGTGCCGACGACATTCCAGCCCCGCTTAAGGAACTCGGCGGCCATGGCGAGGCCGAGACCGCGGGATGCTCCGACGAGAAGGACCGTACGGGCTGTGTCAGATGAAGTGGTCGAAGCCATAAGATGTCTCTCGCTGCCGAGGTCGACGGCGAATGTCTGCCAGTGCATCGCCTAGCGCCAGACGCATCAGGCGCACACTATAGTTGCGCGTGGCGCTATGTCTGATCGGCCAAATCCCATAGGCTGGGTTCATGGACTCCATGGACATGAACCTGCTTCCGGCCTTGGACGCGCTACTCGCTGAGGGGAGCGTGACCGGGGCGGCGCGCCGCCTGGGTTTGAGTCCTTCCGCCATGAGCCGGACTCTTGCGCGGCTCCGCTCCGCGACGGGGGATCCGCTGCTCGTCCGCGCCGGGCGCGGGCTGGCCCCGACCCCGCGCGCCTCAGAACTGCGGGACCGGGTCCACGAACTGACCCGGGACGTGCGTGCGGTCCTGACGCCGAGCGTCAGTCATTTGGACCTCACCTCACTTGAGCGGACCTTCACCATCCGTGCGAGCGAAGGGTTCCTGGAGGTGTTTGCCCCCGCCCTGGTGGCCGCTGTCACCGACGTCGCTCCCCGTGTCCGCCTGCGTTTCGCGCCCAAGCCGAACAAGGACGCGTTCTCGCTGCGGGGGAGGGGGCGATCGATCTTGAGATCGGGGTGCTCGGAGCATCAGCGCCGGAGGTGCGCACGCGGTTTCTCTTCCGCGACGACTTCATTGGGGCGGTTCGCACCGGACATCCATTGCTGACCGGGCCGATAACGCCGGATCGCTATGTGGCCTACGGCCATGTGGTGGCGTCGCGCAGAGGCGCCTTCGCCGGGCCGGTCGACGACGCACTAGATGAGCTTGGACTGAGACGGGAGGTGGTCGCCGTCGTTCCTGGCTTCCCCGATGCGATGCGTATCGCGCGCGATACTGACTTGGTTGCGCTCATACCGCGCTCATGTCTCGGCGCCAGCCCGTCAAACACCGACCCAATCGGGCAAGGCCTCGCTGGCTTCGACCTTCCCGTCCGTACGCCGAAGATCGCAATATCGGCGATGTGGCATCCCCGCATGGACGCCGACCCGGCACATCGCTGGCTGCGCGACACCGTAATGGCGGTTTGCGATGCGGCAACTCCACCACGGAGAGGCAGTCCGGTGCCAGGGACGGACCCTGGCGAGTCGGTCAGGCCCGGATGATTGGAAGGTTTTCGCACAGCCTGCCCCGCTCCACCCCAAGCCGATCGAAGGCCCCGTCACGCCGGGTCGGATCAAGGCGTCAGCGCCGCGCGCACCGCGTCGGCGATGCGGTGGCCGCCCAAGGCGATCCGGCGTTCGCCCACCCGCCTTCGCGTCGCCAGATAGTCCGGCGTCAGGATCGGCGCCGCGTCCGGGCGCGCGGCGCCTTCGAACGCCGCGTCCTGATACGCGGCCGACCGCGCCAGGTTCAGGCTTTCGTCGGCCCAGCCGCGGAACGCGGCGGCGTCGGCCTTGCCGTCCAACTCATTCAGATCCGCGCGCGACCACTCGCCGCCGAGACGCTGGCGCACCGCTTCTACGTTCGCGTCGCCGTCTTCGTCCCCGCCGATCGCGTCGTCCCAGAACTGATGCAGGTTTACGGGCATGGCGCCCGCGTTCGCCCGCACGAAGTCGCTCTGGCCGGCGCGATCGCTCAAAGGAAAGCGCTTCGACACGAGGTGACCGGCGTGGAGGGGCTGCTGGATGTCGCCCGCGAGATGAAACACCCAGCAAAGCGCGACGGCGCGCTCGGCGGGGGGAGCATAGGCGTCGCGCACGGTCGCCAGGTTCAGGGCATAGGCCTCGGCCGCTTGGCCCGCCGTCAGGGCGAGCATTCCGGGCGGCAGGGTGATCGGGTCGGTTCGCGAGGGGACGAGGCGAAGCCAATAGTGCCAGGCCGGATGATCAAAGGAGCCCCCGCGCGCGTCGTCCGGCCATCGCGCCATCAGCTCGAACAGTCGCCGCGTACGCGCCTCGCCCGAATAGCCGACGAGGGCCTTTTCGAACCGGGCATGGTCGGGGTGGCTCGCCATGATCTTTTCGACTTCGGCGACGAGGGCCGGACTCGATCTGGCCAGATCGTCGTAGGCGATTGCGCCGGTGACCATGTGACCCTGGTTCGACCAGGCGACGGCCGGCGACGTGCTCGCCGCGACCGCGGCGGCGAGCAGCGCGCCCGCCAGACGATGCTTCGCGCTCATGCCGGCCTCCCCCGGTGATCAGAAGGTGTGCCTCATCTAGAGCCGATCTTCCCGCCCGTCACCCCCGCTCCACGAAACTGTCGATCACGCGCTTCTCGCCGGCCTTCTCGAAGGCGACGGTGAGCTTGTTGCCTTCGACCGACGTCACGGCCCCGTAGCCGAACTTCTGGTGGAACACCCGCTCGCCGGGCGCATAGGCGCTGGCGGCGGCGGGGTCGGAGACGGCGACCAGGCGACCCTCGCCTTCGATCACCCGGGTCCGCCCCGGAGGCCCGCCGGCGTAGCCGCGGGCCTGGGCGCGCTTCCAGCCGGGGCTGTCGTAGCCCGAGCCATAGTTGACCTCGTCCCAGCGGGACGCGCCTTCGCGCAGGCCCGGGCCGCCGCCGTAATAGCCGGTCTCGGAGGCGGCCTCGACGCTGGCCAGCGGCAGTTCGTCGACGAAGCGGCTGGGAAGCTGGCTGGTCCAGCGGCCATAGACTTGGCGGTTGGCGGCGAAGGAGATGCGCGCCTCTTCCCGCGCCCGGGTGAGGCCGACATAGGCCAGGCGCCGTTCCTCCTCCAGGCCTTTTTCGCCGGTTTCGTCCATGCTCCGCTGGCTCGGGAACACACCCTCTTCCCAGCCGGGCAGGAAGACCAGGGGGAACTCCAGGCCCTTTGCGGAGTGGAGGGTCATGATCTGGACCGCGTCGTCGCCCCCGCCCCGGTCGAGATCCATCACCAGGGAGACGTGCTCGAGATAAGCTTCCAGGCTCTCGAACGCGCCCATGGACTGGACCAGTTCCTTCAGGTTTTCCAGCCGCGTCTGGCTGGTGGGGCCTTTGTCTACCCTGAGGGCGTCGATGTAGCCGCTCTCCTCCAGGATCGTCTCGGTGAGGCGGGCGTGGGGCAGGGCGGCTTTCTGGTCGCGCCAGCGGTCCATGTCGCGCAGGAAGGTGCTCAGCGCGGTCCGGGCGCGGGGGTTGAGCTCGTCGCTCCGCGCCAGGTCGCGCGCCGCCGCAACCGCCGAGACGCCCGCGCGCCTCGCCAGCTGGAGCAGCTTTTGGACCGTCGTGTCGCCGATGCCGCGCCGGGGCGTATTGACGATCCGCTCGAACGCCAGGTCGTCGTCGGGGGACTGGACCAGCCGCAGATAGGCGTGGGCGTCGCGGATCTCCGCCCGCTCGAAGAACCGGGGGCCGCCGACCACCACATAGGGGATCTGCAACAGCACGAAGCGCTCTTCGAAGGCCCGCATCTGGAACGACGCCCGCACCAGGATGGCGACCTCGCGATAGCGCCGCCCCTTGCGCCAGCGCTCGATCTCATCGGCGACCAGGCGCGATTCGGCCTCGCCGTCCCACACCCCGCGCACCTGCACCTTCCGGCCGCCCTCGAGCTCGGTCCACAGGGTCTTGCCCAGCCGGCTCTTGTTGGCCGCGATCAGCCCCGAGGCGGCGGCCAGGATGTGCGAGGTCGAGCGATAGTTGCGCTCCAGGCGGATCACCTTGGCGCCCGGGAAATCGCGCTCGAAGCGCAGGATGTTGTCGACCTCCGCGCCCCGCCAGCCATAGATCGACTGGTCGTCATCGCCGACGCAGCAGACATTGGCGCGCTTCTGCGCCAGCAGCCGCAGCCACAAATGCTGGGCGACGTTGGTGTCTTGGTACTCGTCCACCAGGATGTAGCGGAAGCGTTCGTGATAGTCGGCCAGCACGTCGGGATGGCGCGTGAACAGGGTCAGATTGTGCAGCAGCAGATCGCCGAAATCGCAGGCGTTGAGGATTCGCAGGCGCTCCTGGTAGAGGCGGTAGAGCGCCGCGCCGCGGTTGTTGGCGAAATGGGCGCCCTCCGCCGGCGGCAGCTTGTCCGGCGTCCAGCCGCGGTTCTTCCAATGGTCGATCAGGCCGGCTAGGTGCTTGGGCGTCCAGCGCTTGGCGTCGATGTTTTCCGCCTCGAGGAGCTGCTTGATCAGCCGCTCCTGATCGTCGGTGTCGATGATCGTATAGCTTGACTTGAGGCCCATCAGTTCGGCGTGACGGCGCAGGATCTGGGCGGCGATGGAGTGGAAGGTTCCGAGCCAGCGCAGGCCCTCCGCCGCCGGCCCGATGATCTCGGTGATTCGGGTGCGCATCTCCCGCGCCGCCTTGTTGGTGAAGGTCACCGCCAGCAGCTGCCACGGCCGCGCCTTGCCCGTGGCCAGGATATGCGCCAGGCGGGTGGTCAGGACGCGGGTCTTGCCGGTGCCGGCGCCGGCCAGCACCAGGACCGGGCCCTCGGTCGCCTCCACCGCCGCGCGCTGCTCGGCGTTCAGGCCGTCGAGGTAGTCGGGCGCCGGGACGCGTGCGAGGTCGGAAACGCGGGGGGCGGGAAGGTCGGGCACACAAGCTCTCGGACAGGACTCGGGAGGCCCGCGAGTCTAGCACGCCCGAGGCCCGGTCAGCGCGCCTTGGCGAACTCCAGGGCCGCCAGGCGGCAGGCCGAGGTCAGGGGACGGGCGCCCCGGCCGGCGTCGATGGCGCCGATCAGCGCGGCGAGGCTCTGGCCCCGGATCCTGGCGCAATCCTCCAGCACCGCCCAGAATTCCGGCTCCAGGGCCACGGAGGTGGCGTGGCCGGCCAGGGACACCGACCGTTTGCGCAAGCAAGGCGGCGCCGCCGGCGGATTCGTCACTCGCGTTTGGCCTGATCCAGCTGCCGCGCCGCCTCCTCCCGCGATGCGCGGTCTTGTGCCTTCTCGGCCGCCGTTCGCCCGAACTTGACCCGGTTCAGCGCCGCCGTCCTCGAGCCGTCGGCCCGGGCCTTGGCCTTGCGCGCCCGGTTCAGATTGACGATCCCGTCCATGGCGGGCCTCCTTCAAACCAGGGCGCCGCCCCGCGCCGTGACGGAGGGGGCGCAAAGCCCCTGCCTCGATGCCAAGAATGTCTCGCACATCTTCGAAGCGGGTTGAAACTCCCGCGCCGCCCGCCCGTTTGGATGCCATGGGGCGCGCGACGCGCCCCTTTTTCATACGGAGAGCAGACATGGTCGACACCACCCAGATCCGCGAGCACATGGAAGTCATCGGCTCCGATGGCCATCACGTCGGCAAGGTCGACCATGTGCTGGGAACCGAGATCGAACTGGCTATGATGGACCTGCAAGCCATGGGCCATCATCACAAGATCCCCGTCGACTGGGTCGCGAGCGTCGACGACAAGGTTCACCTAAGTTGCACCCGAGACGAGGCCAAGGATCGCTGGCAGAAGATGGCCTAATGGCGGGCGGCGCGGGGATCGCCGATGATCCACGCGCCGCGCCTCATCCCGCCGCCGCGCAGAAGCGCTGGATGCGCGCGCACGCCTCTTCCAGCAGGGCGTTGGACGCCGCGTAGCTGACCCGAAAGAATGGCGACAGCCCGAACGCTTCTCCGAACACCACCGACACCCCCTCGCAATCCAGGAGCTCGGCCGCGAAGTCGGCGTCGCTGGACATGAGGCGCCCGCTCGGCGCGCGCTTGCCGATCAGGGCCTCGCACGACGGATAGACGTAGAAGGCCCCCTGCGGCGTCGGGCAACGCAGGCCCGCCGCCTGGTTCAGCATCGAGACCACCAGGTCGCGCCGTTCCTCGAACAGCCTGGCGTTGGGCGCGATGAAGGCCTGGGTCCCGTTCAGCGCCTCCACCGCCGCCCATTGCGAGATGGAGGCGGGGTTGGAGGTGGTCTGGGTCATCACCTTGCGCATGGCCCCGATCAGGGGTTCGGGGCCCCCGGCGTAGCCGATCCGCCAACCGGTCATGGCGTAGGCCTTTGAGACCCCGTTCATGGTCAGGGTCCGGTCGTACAGCGCCGGCTCGACCTGGGCGATGGTGCGAAAGGCGAAATCGCCGAACACCAGATGCTCGTACATGTCATCGGTCAGCACCCACACCCGCGGGTGACGCAGCAGGACTTCGGCGAGGCCGGCGAGTTCCGCCTCTGCATAGGCCGCGCCCGTGGGGTTTGACGGGGAGTTGAGGATCAGCCAGCGGGTCTTGGGCGTGATCACCGCTTCCAGGTCGGCCGGCGCCAGCCTGAAGCCCGCGCTCGCCTTGGCTTCGACGAACACCGGCTCGCCACCGGCCAGCAGCACCATGTCCGGATAGCTCACCCAATAGGGCGCGGGGATGATCACCTGGTCGCCGGGGTCGAGGCTGGCGATCAGGGCGTTGAAGATCACCGCCTTGCCGCCCGGCGACACATTGATCTGGGAAGGCGCGTAGTTGAGCCCGTTTTCCCGGGCGAACTTGGCGCTGATCGCCGCTTTCAGTTCGGGAATGCCGTCGGCGTCGGTGTATTTGGTCTTGCCGTCGCGGATGGCCTGGATCGCCGCTTCCTTGATGTTGCCCGGCGTGTCGAGATCCGGCTCACCGGCGTCCAGGGAGATGATGTCGCGCCCGGCCGCCCGCAGGGCCCGCGCCCGGGCCGCCGCCTGGGCCGTGGCCGAGGGTTTGACGCGGCGCAGGGTGACCGATTGCGCGAACATGGGTCAGGAACTCCGTGAAGGGCGCGCCCGGGTACCGCTTTCACGCCGGCCGCCTTAGGGTTTATGGTGTCGCGGCGAGCCTTCGTCCAGCCGCCTGCGGACCCCTATCAGATTCGAGGCCCATCCATGCGAATCCACCTCGTCCTGGCCACGGCGCTGATCGCCTGCCTAGCGGCGGCCCAGGCAAGCGGGCGGGACCGGTTCAAGGCCCCGATCCCGGTCGACCGCCTCTCGCCCAAGCTGAACCCGGGCTATCATCACCCGCTCGATCCGGAGGCGAACAATCCCAGGGCGCGGGCGGAGCGGCGTGAGGCCCTGGCCTCCGGGCGGCTGGCCACCCTGCCGATGTGGAGCGACACCTTCGTCATCGACGGCCAGACCTATCCCTTCACCCTGGTGGGAACGCGACCGCGCGATCCGGTGACCACCGTCATCCCCACGGTGATCGTGCCGATCCGCCTGACCGTCTCCGACACCTCGGTCGACGGGAGACATCCGGTCGTGTTCGACGGGACCCGCGCTCTGCCGTCCTTCCTGGGTAGCCCGATCTTCCAGGCCTCCCAGTTCAGCAGCGGCGACCTGCAGTTCGCCGACGCCATGCTGCGGGCCGAATTCCCCAAGGCGCCGCCGCGCTGGCACACCGTCTTCTCGCCCACGATCGCCCCACCGCTGGACATCGTCGCCCCGCCCGGGACGGTCAGGGTGATCCAGACTCGGTCCGGCAAGCTGCTGGCGGTGATCCAGGACACCAGCATCCTCGACAACGGCCGAGGCTCGCCGCTGGTGACGCGGCTCAAGACCTTCTCGCCCCAGACCTATGTGGTGTTCGTCACCTACAACGCCCTGGAGCACAACGCCTTCGGCTATCACAGCTGGGCCTGGACCCAGAAGAAGGCCGGGGTGATCGTCTATACCTACACCTCCTGGCTGGAGGGGGTCCAAGACGCCTTTTCGGTTCCCTCGCCGGACGCCGCGACCATGTCCCATGAGATCGCCGAGGCGGTGCACGACCCGCTGCTGACCAGCACGACCCTGCTCTGGGGCGACCCGTTCCGCGCCAACCATTGCTTCCAGCGCTTCATCGAGGTCGGCGACGCGGTCGAGTTCGCGCCCGCCCGGGTGCAGCTGTGGAAGCAGGTCGTCGCGGCCGGCGACCACCCCGGGACCTACACCCTGCAGACCGAGGCCCTGCTGCCGTGGTTCGAGCGCGAGACCCCCTCCCGCGCCCAGGGCGGTGCCTACAGCTTCCCCAACGTCCAGGCCCTGACTTCGGCGGCGCCGTTGAGCTGCGTCCCATAGGGCGGATGCCGGCGTCGCTCCCGCCGCCCCGCGCCCCCTCCGTCACGGCGCGAGAAGGCGCCGCGCCACCTCCCCCGCTTCGCAAGGGAGGAGGAAGAGACGATAGAGTTCGCGCAGCTTCAATCCCCCCCCGCCGTCTTGCGGGGGAGGGGGACCGCGAAGCGGCGGAGGGGGCGCAAGGCGGCGGCCCCACGGTAGCCGGAAAGGCGAGGGCCGGAAGGTCGTGGCTCCGCCTCGCCGGCGCCGTGTTCCTCTTCACCGCAGTCGCCCTCCTACTCCTCTTCGGCGCCGGCGCGCTCGGCATCGACCGCGCGACGGCGGCGCATGAATGGCTGGCGGCCGGCGGGCCCTGGGCGCCCCTGGCGGCGGTCGTCGCCTTCGCGGCCCTCGCCTTCCTGGGCGTGCCGCAGTTCGTTCTGATCGCGGCGGCCGTCGCGGCGTTCGGGCCGTGGTGGGGCGGCGCCCTGAGCTGGATCGCCACCCTGGCATCTTCCCTGGTGGGTTTCGCCTTTGGCCGTGCGTTCGGCGCCCGGGCACTCGCGGAGTTGGGGAGCGAGGCCGTGGACCGGTTCACCCAGGCGATCGGGCGCAACGGTTTCTGGGCCAGCCTGGCGGTCCGGCTCGTGCCGTTCGCTCCGTTCGTCGTGGTCAATATGGCCGCCGGCGTCGCGCCGATGAGGCTGGCGGACTTCGCCGCCGGGACGGCAATCGGCATCATCCCGAAGATCGTGCTGACGGCCCTGGCCGGGAAGGCCCTGACCCAGGTGTTCGGCAGCGGGGGGGAAATGGCCGCCCTCCTGCTCGCCGCCGCCGCCCTCGTCTGGTTCGCCACGGCCCTGGCGGCGAGGCGCTGGGCCAAGCGGTGAGCGCCACCGCCGTTTCTCCGCCTTGGAACCCGCCGGAGCGGCCGCTCGGATGCGCGATCATCGGGCTGGGGGCCCGGGGCGCGAGCTTCGCCAGGCGGCTGTCGCGGTTCCAGGGGATCGAGCTCAAATGGCTGGCCGATCTTTCCCAGGATCGCCTGGCCGCCTGCGTGGAAGGCCTGACTGGCGCCGCCCCTCGGCTCAGCCGGGACGTCACACATGTCCTGGGCGACCCGACGGTCGAGGCCGTGTTCGTTACCGTTCCGGATTTTCTGCATCGCCAGATGGCGGTCGCCGCCTTCGCGGCCGGCAAGCACGTCTTCCTCGAAAAGCCCCTGGCCACCACCCTGGCCGACGCCCTGGCGATCATCGACGCCTGGCAAGCTCCCGGTCGCGTGCTCCAGCTGGGCTATGTGCTGCGCGAGGCGCCCTTCTATCGTGCCGCGCGGGCCGTGGTCGCCGAAGGGCGCCTCGGCCGGATCCACGCCATCCGCCTGACCGACGATCTCGGCGTCGTCCACGGCGCCAGCTATATGCGTCGCTGGCATCGCAAGAGCGCCCACTCGGGCGGCCTGATGGTGCACAAGGGCTGCCACGACCTCGACCTGATCTGCTGGCTGCTCGACACCCGGCCGACTCGCGTCGCCAGCTTCGGAGGCGCGCGCATTTTCGCGCGGCCCCCGCCCGCCCCCTTCTGCTCGGCCTGTCCCGAGCGCCCCGTCTGCCCCTACCAGGACACCGGCGCCTACGAGGCCCGCACGCCGGCCGAAGCGGCCGACCCCACCGCCTTCGGCCTCGATGCCTGCGTCTTCACGCCCGAGCCGGAGATCGTCGACAACCAGGTCGTCGCCTTCGAACTGGCGAACGGCGCGCGCGGGTCCTTCAGCTTGGCCATGCAGAACCCCCACGGTTCCGAGCGGACGCTCTCCGTCCTCGGTGAAAACGGCCGCCTCGACGGCAATTTCGATCGCGGCGAGTTCGAGGTCTTTACCAACGACGGCGCGGCGAACCGGAGATGGTCGGCCAAGGGCGCTTCGCGCTCCGGCCACGGCGGCGGGGACGAGGGATGCTTGCGCGCCTTTCTGGAGGCCTGCCTGGGCCGCGCGGCCCCGGAGTTGCGAACGGCGGCCGACGCTCTCAGGGGGCTCGTCTTCGCGTTGGCGGCGGAAGAGGCGCGCCGGCGCGGCGTGGTGGTCGAGGTGGAAGCCGATCTTGCCGGCTTCGGGTGAGGGGGCGGAAGTGTCTCAATCACGTCCACGACAACTGGTTCTTCGGAAGCTTTCCGGTGGGATCGTGGACCGTGACTTTGTGCGGTAAATCCGGTCCCCAGTGCCATAACACCAGGTTCTGGTCGTCCCCCGTCGCGCCGTTGGCGAAGCTCGAAACGAGGATGCCGGCATAGCCGCCGGCCAGCAGCCGGCGGACGATCGGCCAGGTCGCCGGCTCGCGACGCGCGATCAGGGCCTCGCCCCATGCGCAGGCCAGATCACCCATCTCGATGCCGAGCCTTCGGCATTCGGCGGCGTCGCGAAGGTCGACGATGTCCTCGCAATCGACATCGTAGCCGCACAGGACATAGGGCGTGAGCCGATGAGCGAAGCCGCCGGAGACCTCCCGAAACACAGTGTTGACGCTGAGCGATAGATAGAGAGTTTCAAGCCCCTGCCAGTTGAATCGCCGGCCCTTGAGGGCCGCCCCTGCCCCGGAGAGCGGTGTCCAGGACCAGTTCGGGTCGTGCGCTCGAAAGCACTCGCCGATAAATCTCAAGCGTAACCGCCGGTCGCCAGATGATCGGCATAGTCGCGCACGGCGCCGGCCTGTCCCGACTTGACCAGGGCCTCGGCGGTGCGCCCGCCGAACGCGGGAATCCCTTCGGCGCGATACCAGGCCATCGCCTGGGCCGGGCTCCCGGCCCATTCCTGCACCAGGCTGATGATCTCCAGCATCTCGCGTATCCGGCTCTGCGCCTTGGGCCCGTCGCGCCGGCTGGCCTTCTGGAACACCGCCCGCGCCAGGCCCGCGGTCTCGGCCAGCTGCGCCTTGGACATGCTGAACGCCTCGGCCACCGCCTCGATCCTTACCGCCCCGCGCTCATCCATCAAGCCGGTCGCCGACGACCGTCCAAAAGCGCCCTGGGTCGAAGTCGTCTTCGCGGCGTCGCCCATGTGTCGCTCCTTTGACCAACTTCAGGGGCAAGATATGGGCAGATGGGGAAAGTTTCAAGCGGCGGGTCATCACTCACCCATGGCCTTTGGCTGGCGGGGGAGCAGGCGTAAAAGCATGGGGTCATTCTGGGCAGGAGCTCTATTGTCTGCGATGTGTCGCGACGGCCTACCGACCGGCACATCCGACAAACGTTTTGGTCAAGCATCTGGAGCGAACCGACGGGCGCCCATGGCTCGCCTTCATGCACTTCGCCACGCCTGGCCTATCGAAGGCCGACCTGCCGGCTATGCGAGAGAACGTGGTATCCGTGACTGTCCCGCGATGAAGTGAACAGCCACGTGTCGAGCGCTTCGGCGGCAGGTCGGATCTTCGGCGTTCGCCTGCCCGTGGACCACGAAGAAGCTTCGCCTTGGATCGTGCCGCCCTCACGTCGAAGGGATTTGCCGCCCGTCGAGGGCGAATTGCCGAAGTCGGTGGAAGCGATCCTTGGTGACCGGGTTTACTTGGACCGCTCCGCATTGCCTCCAGCTTTGGTCGCGCGGTTGACCCGACTGCGGCGTTCCAGAACCCCGACTTCTATGCCGCGCAGGCGATGCGGCTGCCGACCTACGGCAAGCCGCGTGTCATTTCGTGCGCCGAGCTCCTGGAACGGCACGTCGCGTTGCCGAGAGGCTGCCTCGCCCGCAACGACATGATCTTTGACGACGTCATGGAGGTGCTGGAAGCCGGTCCGGATCGGGCCATCGTCGCTGAGATCGACTCGCGACCTCGGCAGGTGACGTTTGCAGAAAGAAGACATCAAAGAGCGTATGACGGGCCAAACCTTTAATCCGTTCGAGAAGGCCTTTGTCGTGGATGCGAAGGTGCTCATCGGTCCCAACGGCGTCGCCGGCTATCCCGTGATGCGGTTGCACGATGTCCTCGACCGGGAATGATCTCCGCGACAGCGCGAGCAGTAGGGTCACGCGGGAACGCAAAGCGATGATCATGACACAAGTCGGAAATGAAACCCCTGGACAATCCGGACAAACCGGACTAACTAGACGTCGTGAATTGGAGGTCGCCGTGCCCACATCATCTGCCCGCCAGAAATCATATGGCTCTCGCAAGGGTCTGTCGTCCTTCCCGGTCGCGGACGTGGTTGAAATGCTCGCCAAGCGTAATCCACGGAGCCCTCGCGCAGCGTTGCAGACAGGCGGTCGCGCGGCGGCGGCTTTGGGCCGAGCGGCCATGAAACTGTCGATGGATCAGCAAGAGAGGCTTGTTGCCCACAAAAAGGAGTTGCCTGGTCTGATCGCCTTGGTGATGGCCCGCCTTGACGAGGGGAGAGCCGCTCCGACGCCGTTGAAGATCGTGGCGACGCGTCGTGTCGAGCTCGATGAAGGCGCTGGTCTTGGCGAACGCGTCGATCGTTCCGAAGGCCTGCGCCGTGTCGCGGCATACGCCAAAAGTGTCCCCCTGGAAGAATGGGCGGGGCCGGTGGCGGGCGCCTCTGAACTGGAGCGCCGCTTCGGCATCAAGCGCTCGACACTTCATGATTGGAAACAGCAGGGCGCCGTGATCGGACTGCTTCGCGGAACGCGCAAGCAGGTCTTTCCGGTGGCCCAATTCATCGACGGCCGCCCCGTGGAGGGAATTTCGGGCGTCCTCCAGGCGATCGGAATGCCTCGCGCGGCGTGGCTGTGGTTGGTCCAACCTTATCCCTCCATGGGCGGAAAATCTCCGATCGATCGGCTCAAGGCGGGCCGCATCACGGAGGTGGTCGCAGCGGCCGGGAATGACTTCGGGCCGCCGTGAAGCTCGATCCGAAAGTTCTCGACGACCTCGCCGTCCTGATCAAACCCAACAACTACCTCCGCATCACGGGAATGGCCTATGCGGCCACGCCCTTGGGGATGGGTCATGGCGCGAGCCGCTTCGCCAGTCCGCGCCGATCATTTCAACTAATCTATATCTCGGGCGACCTCGCCACCGGCATCGCCGAGACGATCGTCAGAGATCGGTTCCAGGGCCGCGCCGGGCGTCGGCTTGCCCAGGAAGAGGTGGAGGGATGGGGCATCGCGGCGATTTCAGCGCTCAGCCCCTTGACCGTGATTGATCTGCGCACAACCGGGCTGTTGCGGCTGGGCGTCTCCACCGACGCCGCCCGGGCGAAGTCGCAGATCCAAGGGCGACGGCTCGGCCAAGCGATCTACGACGGAACTGACGTGGACGGGCTTCTCTACCTGTCCCGCCTGACCGGCATGATCTGCGTCGCTGTCTACGACCGCGCCGTGTCCGCCAAACTGGCCGCGACGCCCGTCGAGGAGATCGTGACCCGCGCCGATTTCGTACCGGCGCTCATGAGCTTGAACGTCCAGCTCATCGGGCCGCTCTAGATGACGAGCCCCACAATCCATCGCCTCTGCGTCGCTCCGATGATGGACTGGACCGACCGCCATTGCCGGGCGTTCCACCGCGTCCTGACGCGTCGGGCCCTGCTCTATACCGAGATGCTGACCACCGGCGCCGTGCTCCACGGCGACCGCGCCCGGCTGCTGGCCTTCGATCCGGCCGACGGGCCGGTGGCGTTGCAGCTGGGCGGGAGCGATCCGGCGGACTTGGCGGAGGCGGCGCGGATCGGGGAGGATTTCGGCTTTCGCGAGATCAACCTCAATGTCGGCTGCCCCTCGGACCGGGTGCAAGGTGGGCGGTTCGGGGCTTGCCTGATGCTGGAGCCGGAGCGGGTCGCCGAATGCATGGCGGCGATCGGCGCGGCGGTGCGCGTTCCGGCCACGGTCAAGTGCCGGCTGGGGGTGGACGATCAGGCGCCCGAGCAGAGCCTCTTTCACCTCGCCGACCTCTGCGCCCGGGCGGGCGTGCGCACGATCATCGTCCATGCCCGCAAGGCGTGGCTCGCCGGCCTCTCGCCCAAGGAGAACCGGGAGATCCCGCCCTTGGACCACGGCCTGGTCCATCGGCTGAAGCGGGAGCGGCCGGGCCTGACCGTGGTGCTGAACGGGGGTGTCAATTCGCTGGGCGACGCCCAGGCTCACCTGAAACACGTCGATGGGGTGATGATCGGCCGCGCCGCCTACCACGAGCCCGCGATCCTGGGCGAGGCGGATCGACGGCTGTTCGGGGACACGCGGACGGACGTCTCGCCGTTCGAGGCCGTGGAGCGCTATCTGCCCCGGGTGCGGCGAGAGCTGGAAACCGGGACCCGCCTGGCCGCCATCAGCCGCCACATGCTGGGCCTCTTCCACGGTCGGCCGGGCGCCCGCGCCTGGCGCCGGACCCTCACCGTCGAGGGGGCCGCGGCGGGGGCGGGCGCGGAGGTGATCGAGCGCGCGCTGGCCGAAGTGCGCGCCGCGGCCGAGCGCGCGCCGGCGCGGCCCTTGGAAACCGTCTAGCGCGCGCCGAACAGGGCGCGTATTTCAGGGGCGATCCGCGCCGCGCGGCCGGGAAGCTCGGCCATGATCGCCGCCCGTTCGGCGTCGGCGAGCCGCGACCAGCCGGCCACTTCCGGCAGGGTGCGATGGCATCCCAGGCACAGCCCGCTTCGGCCATCGATGACGCACACCTGGACGCAGGGGGTGGCGATGGGGCGAGGCGGGGTCGTCATGCCGGTTGACATGGCGCGTCGGGCCGATGGAGGCAACCGCCCGCCGCCGACCCCGGCCACATTACAAGGTCTTCACGTTACCGGCGTTAATATTACGGCGAATACAGATTACAGATTTGTCATTCAGTAACATGTCTCGTAATTAACTTGGCATTTCCCGTTTGACCGCCGCACACTCCCGCCGTTCAACCCCCACCCCGAACGGGAGATTTCCATGCTCAAGAGCTTCATCGTCATCGCTTCCCTCGTCGCCTCCACGGCCGCGACAGCCGCGCCAGGCCATCTGACCGACGGCCAGTATCTCGCCGCCGCCCGGTGCCGGGCCCTGATCGCCTCGCCGGCCCTGGGCAAGGGCGACACCACTGGCATCGACGCCGTGCTCAGGAGCCAGGCCGCCGGGCGGATGAGTTTCGTCGCCGAGAAGGCCGACCAGGTCCAGCTCGACGCCGCGCGCGCCGTGGGTCACGCCGATGCCGACGCCAAGGCCAAGCTGATGGCCGAACGCGACGGCGCCTGCCGCGTCTACGCCGGCGCGAGCTCGGGCGCCGCCGGCGGCCCGTCCACCGGCGCCAACTGAGCGGTCGCCGGATCGTAGGCCCGGAGCGTCTCCTCGCGCTCCGGGCCGCCGCCTTGCGCCCCCTTCGTCACGGCGCGATAGAGCGCCGCGCCACCTCTCCCGTTTCGCAGGGGAGGATTTAGGAAAACTCAATCCTCCCCCGCCGTCTTGCGGGGGAGGGGGACCACGAAGTGGTGGAGGGGGCGCAAGGCGGTGGCGTCCTTCTGGCGCACTTAAGTCCTCCGATTCGGCCCCTCACGCCCCCACCTCGAAATCCACCAGCAGGGGCAGGTGGTCGGAGGCGACGCGCGCGAGGGGGTCGGCGGGGGCGCTCATGCCAAGGATGCGGACACCCTCGCTGACGAACACGTGGTCGATGCGCAGCACCGGCATCGCGGAAGGAAAGGTGGCGATCCGCCATCGGCCGCGGGCGACCGCGGCATGCGCGTCCGCGAGGCGCGCGGCCAGGGTGCGATAGGCGATCGTCGCGGAGGTCGCGTTGAAATCGCCCAGCAGGATCAGGGGATCGCGGCGCAGGGGGCTTCCCAGCCACTGATCGCCGGCCAGGGCGGCGGCCTGGATTCGCTGTTCTTGCGGCACGAGGCCCAGGTGGGTGTTGATCACTTGCAGTTCGCGCCCGGCCCCCAGATCGATCGCCACCCACAGGGCCCCCCTCGGTTCGAGCCTCCGGATCCGCGCGTAGCCCGGCAGGGGCGCGGCCTTGATCAGGCGCTCGGGCAGGGCGGTCAGTATGGCGTCGCCGTAGAGCTCCTCCTCGACCCGCAGCGCGGCGTTGAAGCGGGAGGCCATCCGAAGCCGTTCGGCGAGCTCGTGAGACTGATCCACCCCGCCGGTGCGAGCGCGCCCGACGTCGACCTCCTGGAGCACGACGATGTCCGGCGACTGGGCGGCGATCACCTCGGCCACGCGCCCGACGTCCAGGCGCCCGTCGGTCCCCACGCAGCGATGGACATTGTAGGTGAGAATGCGCGTCATGGCGATCCAGGCGGGCTTTACGCCAAGGGGCGGGCCGGCCGATAGCCCTTGCCCGCCGCACGCCGCCGCGACGGGCGGCTTGGCAAGACCCGGCGCGCGCCCCTATGGTCGATCCGGCGCGCTCGCGCCCGCGAAAGGGGAAACGCATGGACCTCGACTTCTCACCGCAGGACGCGGCCTTTCGCGAAGAGGCGCGCGCCTTTCTCGCCGAATCCTATCCGAAGGCCTTGCGCGAAAAGCAGCGCAATGAGGAATCCCTGACCAAGGAGGACTACTTCTCCTGGCACCGGGTCCTCGCCGCCAAGGGCTGGTCGGCGCCGTCGTGGCCCAAGGAATGGGGCGGCACGGGCTGGACGCCGACCCAGAAATACATCTGGTCGGAGGAGCTGGCGCGGGCCGACGCCATACCGGTGCTGCCCTTCGGCGTCGCCATGCTGGGGCCGGTGCTCTACACCTTCGGGACCGAGGAGCAGAAGGCCCGCTTCCTGCCGGGCATCCGCGACGGCCTCGTCTGGTGGTGCCAGGGCTATTCCGAGCCCGGCGCCGGATCGGACCTGGCCAGCCTGAACACCCGGGCCGAACGCATCGCCGGCGACGACGGCAAGGAATACTACCTGGTCAACGGCCAGAAGACCTGGACCACCCTGGCCCAGTTCGCCGACTGGGGCTTTTTCCTGGTGCGCACCGATCCCACGGTCAAACCCCAGGCCGGCATCAGCTTCCTGCTCATCGACATGACCTCTCCGGGCGTCACGGTGCGCCCGATCATCACCCTGGAGGGTGGCCACGAGGTCAACGACGTCTTCCTAGACAACGTCAAGGTGCCGGTGGAGAACCGCATCTTTCACGAGAACCAGGGATGGACCTGCGCCAAGGCCCTGCTGCAGCACGAGCGCTCCGGCATCGCCGGCGTGGCGCGCTCCAAGCGCGGGCTCGAGCGGCTGCGCCAGATGGCCCGCACCGAGCTGGCCGACGATTCGGGGCCGCTGCTCGCCGACCCCTTCTTCCGGCGCAAGGTGGCGGATCTGGAGATCGACCTGACGGCGCTGGAATATACCGAGCTTCGCACCCTGGCGGGGGAAAGCTCGGGCCGGGGGCCCGGGCCGGAATCCTCGATCCTCAAGATCAAGGGCACGGAGATCCAGCAGCGCCTGAGCGAACTGGCCCTCGAGGCGGCCGGCCACTACGGCGCGCCCTATCTACGCGACCTGCCGCACAACGCCGGCGCCATCGGCCCCGACGCGGCCCACGGGGTGGCGGGGGTCTATTTCAACACGCGCAAGACCTCGATCTACGGCGGCTCCAACGAGATCCAGCGCAACATCATCGCCAAGCTGGTGCTGGGGCTTTGATGACCAGCGCTCGCTAACGAAACACCGAACGAAGATGGATTTCAGCTTTACCGAAGAACAGTCGATGCTGCGCGACACGGTCGCCAGCTACCTGGCCGACCACTACGGCTTCGAGGCCCGCCGCGCGGGGATCCATTCGGAGGCGGGTTGGCGCCCGGAGGTTTGGAAGGCCTTCGCCGAGGATCTCGGCATACTGGGCGCCGCCTTCTCGGAGGACTTGGGCGGCCTGGGCGGCGGGGCCACGGACACCATGGTCCTGATGGAGGAGTTCGGCAAAGCCCTGGTGGTCGAGCCCTATCTCGGCACCGTGGTGATCGGCGGCGGGTTCCTCAAACACGGCAAGCCTGCCGGCGCGGCGGAGCTTATCGAACGCATCATCGCCGGCGAGATCACCATGGCGTTCGCCTGGGCCGAGCCCCAGGGCCGCTACAGCCTTAGCGACGTGAAGACCACCGCGCGCAAAGACGGGGCCGGCTATGTGCTCAACGGCCACAAGGCGGTGGTGATCGGAGCGCCCTGGGCCAGCCATCTCATCGTCACCGCCCGCACCGGCGGCGGCCAGCGCGACCCCGAGGGCGTTTCGGTCTTCCTGGTCGAGGCGAACGCCGAGGGGATCGTCACCCGCGACTACCCCACGGTCGACGGGCATCGCGCTTCGGAGGTCTATTTCGAGAACCTCACCGTTCCCGCCGAGGCCCTGATCGGGCCGGAGGGCACCGCCTTGCCGCTGGTGGAACAGGTGGTGGACGAAGCCATCGCCGCCACCTGCGCCGAGGCTTGCGGCGTCCTGCGCAGGCTTCACGAGGGCACGCTCGAATTCACCCGGGCGCGCAAGCAGTTCGGCGCGCCCATCGCCTCCTTCCAGGTCCTCCAGCACCGGATGGTCGACATGTTCATCCAGGTCGAGCAGGCCGTCTCCATGACCTACATGGCCCACATCAAGCTGGACGAGCCGGCGGCCGAGCGGGCTAAGGCCGTTTCGGCAGCCAAGGTCCAGGTCGGCCGGGCCTGCCGTTTCGTCGGCCAGAACGCCATCCAGCTCCACGGCGGCATGGGCATGACCGACGAAATGGCCATCGGCCACTACTTCAAGCGCGCCACCATGATCGAGGGCCAGTTCGGCTCCGTCGACCACCACCTGAAGCGCTACGAGGCCCTGTCGTTCGACGGCGCGGGATGAAGGTCGAATTCCTCCCTCCCCTTCATGGGGAGGGACGGTCGCGAAGCGATCCGGGTGGGGCTGTCTGGATCATCATCAACCTCGCGCGTTTCACCGCACTTCCCCACCCTGACGGCTTCGCCGTCTGTCCCTCCCCATGAAGGGGAGGGAGGTATTTTCGAACGACCCCCCATGACCCTCATCCCCGCCCCCTCGCCCAATTTCGACGCCCGGCTCGCGCCGCCGGACATGATCGTCCTGCACTACACCGGCATGCCGACCGGAGAGGCGGCGCTGGCCCGGTTGGTCGACCCGGCCGCCAAGGTCTCGGCTCACTATCTGGTGGAGGAGGATGGGCGGGTGTTCGCCCTGGTCGCCGAGGCGCGCCGCGCCTGGCACGCCGGCAAGGCCTTCTGGGGCGGCGAGGCGGACATCAACGGCGCCTCGATTGGGATCGAGATAGTCAATCCCGGCCACGAATTCGGCTACCGGCCCTTTCCGGACCGCCAGATCGAGGCGACGATCGGCCTCATCGCCGACATCCGTTCGCGCTGGGCCATCCCGGACGCGCGCATCCTGGGCCACTCCGACGTGGCTCCGGAGCGCAAGGAGGATCCGGGAGAGTATTTTCCCTGGAAACGCCTGGCCGCCGCCGGCCACGGCCTGTGGGTGGACCCGCCTTCCGCGCCCGGCCCGCCGCTCGCGCAGGGCGATGAAGGCGTCGGCGTCCTGGCGCTCCAGTCGGCGCTGCGGCGCCGCGGCTACGGGGTTTCACCCACTGGCGCCTTCGATGGGGTGACCGCCGCCGCCGTCCGCGCCTTCCAGCGTCACTGGGTCCAGACCCGTTTCGACGGCGTGGCGGACGGGGACACCCGCGCGCGGCTCGTCGCCCTTCTGCGGCGGGCGGGCGCTTGACCCGGGTAGCCCCGGATCCGGATCTGCGCGGCGACCTTCGCCTGTCGGTCGGTGGCTTCGATCTTAGGCCGCTGGAGGACGCCGACGCACCCAGCCTCCTCGCCCACTTCGCCGATCCGGCGGTGGTCGAATTCATGGACATCGATCCGCTCGCCGATTTGGCCCAGGCCCAGGCGACCATCCAGTGGGCGAAAAACCTGCGCGCCCTGGGCGCCGGCCTTCGTTGGAGCATCCGCGCGGCTGCGGACCAGGCCTGGGTGGGAACCTGCGGCTTCAACAACCTGATCGTCCAGCGCGGACGGCGCGGCGAGATCGCCTATGATCTCGGTCGCGCCTGGTGGGGCCAGGGCGTGATGGCCCAGGTCATGCCGGCCCTGCTCGATTTTGCTTTTCATCGCCTAGCCCTGCATCGGCTCGAAGCCCTGGTCACGCCCGGCAACCACCGCTCGATCCGCCTCTTGGAGCGGCATGGCTTCGCCCAAGAGGGCGTGCTGGCCGGCCACGGTTTCTGGAAGGGCCACTACTGGGACCAGATCATCCTTGGCTTGACGCGCGAGAGCCACGCCCCCACCCTGCGGGCGGACCAGACGGCCGGGCGGTCGCCCTTGGCCTTAAGCAGGGCAAGGGGAGGAAAGTCCGGGCTCCACGACGACAAGGCGGCGGGTAACGCCCGCCGGGGGTGACCCCAGGGATAGCGCCACAGAAAGCAAACCGCCGATGGGCCTCGGCCCGAAGGCAAGGGTGAAAGGGTGGGGTAAGAGCCCACCGCGGACCCGGTGACGGGGACGGCATGGCAAGCCCCGCCTGGAGCAAGATCGAATAGGGGCGCCGCGCCGGCCGCGAGGTCGGCAGGGCCGTCGCCGGCCCGAGGCGCCCGGGTAGGTCGCGAGAACCGTCCGGCAACGGGCGGTCCAGAGGAATGGCCGCCGCGCCCGTGGGGTGACCCGCGGGTGGCACAGAACCCGGCTTACAGGCCGTCTGGTCCCTTCGGTTCGCCGCCCGATGCTCTAGCAGGCTGTTGAAGAAGTCGGTGGCGCGACGGGACTCGGCATGATTCACTCCTCTCCTGAGGTGTTCGGGAGAGGCGGATGCGTGGTTCGGACAGGCGATCGGGGGCGCTGTTTTCGTACGTTGATCTGGAGGCT